>JAUIKV010000121.1 GCA_030430615.1 Bacteroidia bacterium | reverse complement strand
GATCGGTGTGTTCGCCATCTTGATCCGCGTAGTGAACCCTACTTTGCCTGAAGGTATGATGATGGCCATCCTCTTGATGAATGTCTTCGCACCTACAATTGATCATTACGTGGTCGAAGGAAACGTTAAGAGAAGAAAGAAGAGACTACTAAAAGTAAACGCCTAAATCATGGATAGAAACAGCAACCTGTATACCTTTATTTTCGCCATTGTCATGGTGGTCGTCGTTGCTTCGGCACTGGCCTTTACGGCAACTACGCTGAAACCGCTGCAGGCGGAAAACGTCAGAAAGGAGAAGATGCAGAGTATTTTGTCAACCATCGGAGTGAATGTTGACCGGAATGAGGCCGGTAATCTCTTCACCGATTATGTGAAACAGGAAGTGGCATTGAACGCCGATGGAACTGAAAATACAGAGGTGGATGCATTCGGCATCGATCTGATGAAAGAGACTAAAAAACCAGCTGAAGAGCAGGCTTTTCCGCTTTACATCGCCGAAAAAGAGGGCAAGACATATTATGTCGTTCCTTTATGGGGCGCAGGTCTTTGGAAGGAGATTTGGGGCTATGTGGCCCTGGCTGAAGATAAGAACACGATCCTTGGGGCTTCTTTTGATCACGCCGGAGAGACTCCGGGTCTGGGAGCTGAGATCAATCAATCCTGGTATGAGGATCAATACATCGGGAAAAAGATTCTCGATGATAGCGGAGAATTCGTTTCGGTAAACGCTTTAAAAGGCGGTGCTGATCCGAATGACATGCATGCAGTTGACGCGATCTCAGGTGGAACCATTACATCTGAAGGAGTCAACAAGATGCTTGATGAGCGTTTGAAGAACTATTTACCCTACTTAAAAAACAATTAATTATGGCAGGAGATAAAGAGGCATTATTCTCTCAAAAGAACAGGAAGCTTTTAACGGATCCGTTGAATGACGACAACCCGATCACGGTACAGGTGTTGGGTATCTGTTCTGCACTGGCCATTACGGTTCAGCTTAAAACGGCCATTGTAATGTCATTGGCGGTGATGTTCGTACTGGTTTTCGGTAACCTTACTGTTTCCCTGTTGAGGAACCTTATTCCTAACCGAATACGTATCATAGTTCAGCTTTTGATCGTTGCATTTTTGGTTATTCTCGTAGACCAGGTTTTGAAGGCTTACGCTTATGACGTGAGCAAGCAATTGTCGGTCTTCGTGGGGTTGATCATTACAAACTGCATCATCATGGGTCGTTTCGAGGCCTTCGCACTGGGTAACGGTCCGTGGAAATCAATTCTTGACGGAATCGGAAACACAATTGGTTATGCCATTATACTTATCATCGTAGCGTTTTTCAGAGAGTTGCTTGGATCGGGCAAACTCATGGGCTACGAGGTTTTGGGACACAAGGGAAAGACAATTGCAGAATCGACTGGTCTTTATCATTTCGGATACGAGAACAATGGCTTTATGCTCTTGTCACCAATGGCGCTTATCACTGTTGGGGTGCTTATCTGGTTGCAACGTGCTAAAAACAGAAAACTCATTGAAGACTAAAAATATCCTCCGATGAGATTCGGAGTCAACAAAATATAGAATATGGAAGCATTAGGAAGTTTGTTCGTTCGAAGCATTTTTATCGAAAATATGGTATTTGCCTACTTTTTCGGAATGTGCTCATACCTCGCCGTATCTAAAACGGTTAAGACAGCTGTCGGTCTCGGAGCGGCGGTAATTTTTGTCTTGACTATCACTGTTCCCGTCAACTACCTGTTGGATACTTATATCCTTCGAGATGGGGCGCTGGCCTGGATGGGACCTGAGTATGCGAATATTGACCTCAGTTTTTTGAGTTTTATCATGTTCATCGCAGTGATTGCTTCGATGGTTCAGCTCGTTGAAATGATCGTTGAGAGTTTTGCGCCTGCGCTTTACGGTGCCCTGGGAATCTTTTTGCCACTGATCGCTGTGAACTGTGCGATTCTTGGAGGATCACTTTTCATGCAACAGAAGAACTTCACTACGGTAACAGAATCTGCCGTTTACGGCCTGGGCTCTGGGGTAGGATGGTTCCTTGCGATTTTAGCGATTGCTTCGATCCGGGAGAAGATAGCCTATTCAAATGTGCCGGGGCCGCTCAGAGGTCTGGGTATCACCTTTATCATTACCGGTCTGATGGCGATAGCCTTCATGAGTTTTTCCGGAATCAAATTATAAGTTATTTACCTTAGAAGAAAGAGATAATGAATCCAATCGTAGCAAGCATTATATTTTCGCTGATCCTTGTCCTTATCCTGGTCACGGTACTCCTGGTTGCCAAAGCCAAATTGCTCCCATCCGGTAAGGTGAAATTACTGATCAACGGCCAGAAAGAAATTGAAGTTGAGACGGGATCCACCTTGTTGTCAACCTTGAGCAATGAAAAGATATTTCTTCCCTCCGCATGTGGAGGAGGAGGTACCTGCCTTCAGTGCGAGTGTCATGTTTTGAAAGGTGGAGGTGAGCCCTTGCCGACCGAAGTTCCGAATTTTACCAGAAAGGAGCTTGCTGCCGGTGCCCGATTGGGCTGTCAGGTGAAAGTCAAGGAGGACATGGAAATCACCATCCCGGAGGAGATCTTTGGAATCAAGAAATTTGAAGCCACCGTTGTATCAAACTACAACGTGGCTTCGTTCATAAAGGAATTCGTCGTAGAGCTGCCGGAAGACATGGATTACAAGGCAGGGGGCTATATTCAGATCGAGATTCCCAATACGGAGGTGGAATACAAGAATATCGATATAACGGCGCACCCGGAGGAACACCCTGGGGAACCCGAGAAATTCAAGCTGGAATGGGACAAGTTCGATCTGTGGCCTCTGAAAATGAAGAACTCAGAGACTGTAGAGCGCGCCTATTCGATGGCTTCTTATCCGGCAGAGGGTAGAAACATCATGCTCAACGTCCGTATCGCCACTCCGCCATGGGACAGAGCCAAGAACGGTTGGATGAATGTGAATCCAGGTATTGCTTCTTCTTACATATTTGACAGAAAGCCCGGCGACAAGGTTATTGTTTCGGGTCCATATGGTGAATTCTTCATCAACGAGTCGGATGCAGAAATGCTTTACGTAGGGGGAGGAGCCGGTATGGCACCTATGCGATCTCACCTGTATCACCTTTTCAAAACCCTTAAAACAGGAAGAAAAGTGACCTATTGGTATGGAGGACGCTCACGAAGGGAGCTGTTTTATATGGAGCACTTTGAAAGTCTCCAGAGAGACTTCCCGAATTTCAAATTCTATGTCGTCCTCTCAGAGCCTTTGGAGGAGGACAACTGGAAAGTCAAAAAGGATATTGACGATGAAGAAGGAGACGGATTCCTCGGCTTTGTTCACCAGGCTGTAATCGATGAATATCTGTCAAAACACGAGGCTCCCGAGGACATTGAACTTTATTTCTGCGGACCGCCGATGATGAACAAAGCGGTGCAGCAGATGGGTGAAGATTTCGGCATACCGGATGAGAACATCAGATTTGACGACTTTGGAGGTTAATTAGGACTTCCCTTTAAGAATTATTTAGAAGCGCCCTGAGAAGGGCGCTTTTTTTGTGCTCTCTACAGATAAATGCAAGGCTCTTAGACATCATTGTATATGGCCCTCGTCCATGTTATTCACGCGATGGGAGTTCATTAATGGGGCGAAATTAATCACGAGGACAGCGTGATTAGAAGAGGTATTACCGTGGAGCAGAGTTGTTCAATGGGAAGTTGCCGAGCTTCTCTTGATCGCATAAAAAAAGGCTGCCGAGAGGCAGCCTTTAAAATGTATGAACTTGAATTATTCCGGTTTCTGTTCCAAAATATTAAAGAATTCCTCGAGCTTCGGCAGGATCACGATTCTTGTTCTCCTGTTTGTTGATCTGCCTTCTGCCGTATCATTTGTCTCAAGAGGCACGTATTCGCTTCTACCAGCCGCGATCAAACGACCTGGATCTACCGCGAAATCACCTTGAAGTATGCGAACCACTGAAGTGGCACGGGCGACACTAAGGTCCCAGTTGTCTTTCATACAATTGGTGCTGATCGGCACATTGTCGGTATAGCCTTCCACCTGGACTTCCATTTCGGGTCGGCCGTTAACAACGGTTGCTACTTTGCCCAGCACCTCTTTGGCTCTGTCTGAAACTGTTGCGCTGCCGCTTTTGAAGAGCAATTTGTCTGCAATCGAGATATAGACTACAGTTTTTTCAACATCAATCTGGATGTCCTCATCCTGAATTCCGGCCGCAAGATCTTTCTTCAACTGAAAGGCCAAAGCCAGGTTGATGGAATCTTTCTTGGTCATGGCATCACGGATGCCATTGATGTATTTGTCTTTTTCGCTCAATTGTGCGATAACTTCCTTGATGTTGTCAGAAGAAGACTGGGTAAGTACAGTCAGGTTTTCCACTTGTTGAAGCGATCTCGCCTTGTCTTCTTTCAATGAGGCATTGAGCTCCTCGAGATACGATTTGTCAACCAAACACTTTTGCAGGTCAGCTTTTGCATCCACCAGTTCCTGCTTGGTCTGACTGTGCTGGGCCTCCAAATCCGCATACTTCTTGTTCGACACACATGAGGTCAAAAGAAGCGTTAGCATAAGGGTTCCGAAAATTAATTTTTTCATAATCTGAACAGAATTTAAATGAGAAACAAAACTATTAAATATTTTACTTTATTTCGCATAGAATTGTAAAAATTCCGCAGTCTAAATTTGAGATAAAGTTTATCTTTGCCTGTCAAAAAAAATTAATTTTCATGATCCGAATTACTATTCTAATCGTCTTCGCCCTGAGCCTTGTCAATTGCACTGGAAATGCTGGATCCCCGTATGAACGGATGACGGGTGAAGCCTTTGGAACCACATATAACATCACGATGCGTTCCGACAGCTCAGAGGTAGAGCAGAGACAGATCGACAGTTTGATCATCACCCTCAATAAATCGTTGTCGACGTATGATCCGAATTCTTTGATTTCCCGTATCAACAGAGGGGAGAATGATGTTGCAATAGATCGGTATTTCTATGAGATTTATCAAAAAGCCGGAAGGATTCATTCCGATTCGGAAGGCGCCTTTGATCCGACAATAGGAATCCTGGTAAACGCTTGGGGTTTCGGTCCGGAGGAAGGCATCCCTGATATGGATCAGCGCAAAGTTGACAGTTTGATGACAACCGTGGGATACAGCCGATTGAAGTTGAGCAGGGGCCAATTGATCAAGCCTCACCCAAATACTTACCTCGATTTCAATGCCAATGCCAAAGGCTATGGAGTCGATATCATATGCCGATTTCTGGATTCCAAGAAAGTCAAGGACTACCTCGTGGAAATCGGGGGAGAGATTCGCGCCCGCGGATTCAACGAGAAAGGACTCCCCTGGACGGTGGCCATTGAAGAACCGAATTTTGACGGGACCAGATCCATTCAGACTGTGATCAATCTGGAGAACGAAGTAATCGCGACTTCAGGTAACTATCGCAAGTTCAAAGTGGATTCAGTCACCGGTGAAAAATATGCCCATACCATCGATACCAAGACCGGTTATCCCAGTAAAACTGATCTCTTGAGCGTCTCTGTGATCGGTAAAATGGATTGTGCGGATGCCGATGGCTATGCCACTGCATTTATGGCAATGGGTCTGATGCACACCAAGGTGTTTCTTCAGAACCACAAGCGCATGAAGGCATACCTGATCTACAGTGACGAGCAGGGGCAAATCAAGACTTACAAGACTGACAATCTGGAGTTGGTGAGCAATTGACCGAATGTTCGAAAGGCTCTAGTCAAAGGATACTGTTTTCAGTATGGACTCGAGCTCGAATACAAAATCTCGTTTTTTGGCCGACGGGGTAAAGCTGAACCCTTCTATGACAAGCAGTCTGCCGGTATCCTCATCTTTGAATGTGTAGCTGACAAACGGACCTCCCATGAAGTCATTCTCAACGTACCACAGACCTCTTGATTCAAGCGCTTCCCTGCCTCCAACGTTTACTTTTTTCACGATTGGACGAACGAGTTTTTCGGTAGCCAGATAGGTGCTGTCGAACTGACCCGGAACATAGGTTTTTCCAATTGAATCGCGATAGCGGATCAGGTCATCTTCAGTCACAGAGTCCAGATTCTCGACAGGGATCTCATAAGCGATCAAATTAAGCAGCCCACGCGTTATCGTGCTTCTGTACCACAGAAACTCACCCGTGTCTTCCACCATTCGATATGCCCTGGGAATTTTGAATTCAAGGCCCAGGTTGTTGAAGGTGTTTATATCATTGGTTTCATAGGCGTCCTTCGTCACTTTGGACTGGTAAAGTCTCATGTCATTCTCCTTAAAGGTGCTGATGAGCTCCTCTCCATGCGACATCATGTTTCTTATGAGTTCGTTTTTGTCCCGTCCCAGGATGGTTAGGGTAAGTTGGGGGTACGCATATAGATTCGTGTTCGAGTAAAAATGCTCCAGGGTATCGACCCCGATGAACAAAATATTCCGATTTCTTTTAAAAAGGCTGTTGAATGTGATCGGATCCACCTGATTCACGGTAAAAGGATATTCCTCCTGGGGAAGTCCCGGCAAAGGTTGGGCAATGATCTGTCTCAAACTGTCTCCAACTCTGCCCTCCCAGTCCTCATTGTTCATGACGATTAACACGTTATTGATACGTCCTGTAGAATCGACAAGAGTGATTTTGTCACTTTTGACACAAGAGCTGATCATCAAAGTGAGGATAATCAGAGAGAGAAAGTTTCTCATAATGAGTGAATTAATCGTCCGTAAAGTTCAGATCTTCTTAATAGATCTTGAGCTTGGTTCCGGGCTTGAGGCTTTTGCTACTCCAAATATTGTTCCATTCTTTCAATTGTGCAACTGAAACCTTAGGATATTTTTGAGAGATCAACCAGAGCGAGTCCCCTTTTTTAACCGTATACGTCGTGTACTCCCCTTTTTTGGTGCTCGTAGTCGTATTTGAGCTGCTCGGTTTGGATGGTTCAGGAGAGGCAGTGGCTACGGCCTGTCTCGGATAGATGGTGAGTCTCTGCCCAACCCTTAGATTGTCACTTCTCAGACCGTTCCATCTTTTAATGCTGCCTACGGAAACCCCGTAACGAGTTGCAATTTTACCCAGGTAATCCCCACTGCGAACCCGGTATCGAATTCGGTCATTCGCCTCGAAGTATTTGGGAAGAGGCTTCTCCCGCTTGGCGTCTTCTGCTTCTGCATAGGCATAGAGCTGATCTTCGTTAGAGACAAAAGTGCCTGTAAGGTACTTCGGAAGGGTCAGGGTGTAATTCCTGTCTTTGATCAGCGGGATGATTTTAAGCTTGTACTGCGGATTCAAAAAAGTGAGCAATTCATCATCCGTTCCGAAGATCTTGTTGATTTGGTCAAAGGTCAGCTGACGCTTTACCACTACGGTGTCAGTCTCGAAAGAGTTCAGTAGCTCGTTCCTAGGATAGAGCTGATGCTCCTCAGCGTATTCGAAAAGATAATAGGTTGCGTAAAAAGCTGGAAGATATCCCGCAGTTTCCCGCGGTAAAAAGTGGCGGATATTCCAG
>JAUIKV010000120.1 GCA_030430615.1 Bacteroidia bacterium | reverse complement strand
ACGGGTCTCATCCATGCAGTTTGGGCACCAGGTTCCGAAAATCTGAATCACTACCACCTTGTCCTTGTATTTATCATCCGTCAGGCTTACTTGCTTGCCCTCGAGATCAGGAAAAGAAAAATCAATTCGGTCATAGCCCTCTTTGAGGTATGTGAGACTGTTCGCATCGGGTAGACTTGCCGTGTCGTTTCTTTTGGAAACAAAGGTCTTGTAACTCGTTTTGCCCGACCAGTATTCTCCTTTCAGAATGGAGTCACTTTCTTTATGAGCTTTGAATTTGTAAATGTGGTTGCCGTCAAAAGTATACAAATGCATGGTGTCTTGCTCTGTGTACCCGTCAAGAAACCTGTAATCCCCTGTTTTGGTCAGAAAAGTGCCTTTCAACAACCCTTCTACGGACTTGAAAATACCCACAGCTGGAGTTTCCTTTCCGTCTTCAGTGTAAAAGGTTGTTTCCCAGGTTCCGTCGAAATCGCTTGAACTGCTCACATTGTCGAAGCGCCCTGCTTTTCCGTGCACCGCCTCAAAGGGAAGGACGTAATTGTCAGCATAATTTTTGGTGTATGTCCCTTTCAAGGAGTCGCCTTTCATTTCGGCCCGAATGCTGATATCAAAAATATGCATGTTGAAAAACAGGGAATCTCCAATGATGTTCACATCGTCAATTTCAAGTTCCTCATCTCCGTTAATGAGGGTGATGCTGTAGATTCCTTCTTGCTTCTTCACATTGAAATTGAAAGGGATCAGGTTCTTCTGCGCCGAGATCTCTCCTCTCCAAATGCCTTCACTTAAACCTGCTTTTGGCAATGGCTCCTGACAAGAAGAGAAGGCAACAGTGATCAGGATTGCTTGAAAGATGCCTATTTTCTTGAAGTTGGCACAAAAACTACTTTGAAGAATTCTTTTCATATTTATTCTTTCCATTCCAGTTTAATTATTTCGTGACTTGAGCGTTGTGCGTTGGATATTCCTCCGACCACATATTTCAATGAGTCGTCAATATTAGCAATTCCTCTCAGATCCATAGGAATATTTTTGTTAAATTCTTCTGTGAAGTTTTTACCGTCGAAAGTGAGAATGCGACGATTCGGTTCGACACCCCCGGTTCCGTCGTAGGCGATTGCGTTGTAATTGTAAGTAGTATTGCTCCCTCCAATCCAGAAAACCTTTCCTTTTCTCTCAAAAGATCCCATTCTGTATCCAGCAAAACGAGAGTCAAGTTCGCGAGCTGTCCATTCGATGACAGATGGGTCCCTTGGGTTGATAAACCCCTTTCTCAAAACCGCCTGTATCGGAAAATTAGGTCCCATGGAGGCTCCTCCCAAATAGTAAATCGTGTCACCCACTATGGAACCGGAGGCTCCGAAGCTCTTAAAATAATTAGTGTTTGGCAGAGGAGTGCCTTCAAACCATCGGTTCTGCAAAGCGTCAAATACTTGCACCTTTTCAACATTTGTCGAGTCACTCCAGCCTGTGATCAGGTAGATATAACGATTTTTGTACACCATTTGAACCTGATCGTCAATAGGAACCGGAACCTTCGCACCGTCTTCCAGGAATCGGTTCTGAGAAACGTCAAAACGATGGACGCGGTCCGAGGATTTCTCACTGCCATCCTCAAACACGTGATAACCGCCGATGACATAGATGGTATCATTGATCCTGGAGGCCGCAGCAGCGATCTTACCCAGCGTATCTGGGATATCTTCTATTCTTTCCGCAAATCCCGTTCTTAGGTCGATGCGATAGGACCTGAGGTGTATGCCTGAAAAGAGCTTGGTCGAATCAATGCCGCCGAAACTGTACAGGTAGGGCAATCCATTCACAAAACCTTCATTTACAGCTTGATTGGACACTGCCTCCGGAAGGCTGCCAATGCGAGTGATCGCCCAGTTCCCGCTAGCGGATGGGTCTGATTTGCATCCCGCACAAAGAATAAAGAGAAAAAGAAGAAGAAAGAAATTACGCATGTTCAGAAATCAAATATAGGGAACTTTATTATTCCAAGATTTAACATTAAGTTTGTGATTCATCCATAATTGTAAACCATGCTTCAACTGAAGGACGCCTCTATATTTCAAAGAGAAAATCTGATCCTTTCAAACATAGACCTGGAAATAAAAAAAGGGGAATTCAACTATCTTATCGGAAAGACGGGCAGTGGTAAGAGCAGCTTGATGAAAACGCTATACGGAGACCTTCCGCTCCAGGTTGGAGAAGGCAATATCGTCGGGTTTAATTTGCGCAAACTGAAGGAAAAGGACATTCCTTTTCTTCGACGCAAGATTGGGATTGTTTTTCAGGATTTTCAATTGCTCAATGACAGGAACGTCTACGAAAACCTCCTTTTTGTGCTCAAGGCTACCGGATGGAAAGGAAAGAACCTAATGGATGATAAAATCAATGAGGTTCTCGAAATGGTAGACATGAAAACCAAAGGGTTCAAGATGCCTTACCAACTGTCAGGAGGAGAACAGCAACGAGTGGCCATCGCGAGGGCCCTCCTCAACAAGCCGGAAATGATCCTGGCCGACGAGCCTACGGGTAACCTGGATCCGAAAACCTCTGTCGAAATCATGAATGTGATGGAGGAAATCAACAAATCCGGCATCACGTTTTTGATGGCTACGCATGATTACGCGCTGATCCTCAAGTTTCCACACAAAACCATCAAATGTGAAGGCAATAAGGTTTTTGAAGTCGTGTGATTTTTAATTGATTTGCTAATTATAATTTGAGGACTTCGAGAAGCCTCCTGGTATTTTGCTCATTGTCGTAAGGCGCCATTTTCTCCTTTCGGTGGTAGTAGTGCTCATCGGAGAATTCGACATCCATCAGCTGAATGGCTTTATACACGAGGGATTTTTCATCATCCACGACTTCACATAGATCTTCCAGGTCGGATCCGTCCACAACGGGTTTGTTGACCAGGCAAAAACGGCCGTTGTATAGTGCATTGAGCAGCTTGATCTTGATCCCTGAAGCATTTGAGGACCAGAATATATTGATATGGGCCCGTTGCAACAGATCATCAAGTTGATCCTGGGTCTCCAATGAGATAAATTTGAGGTTTTTAGCGGCTTCGATCTTTTCCAACAATTTTTTGTCCTCGGTTCTTCCCGCAATGATCAGGGGAATATCCAGCTTCCCGAAAACACCAACCAGAAAATGAGCTGCTTTGCGATTGTCCCATATTGAAAGATCGCCATGAAACAACGCAAAGTACCCCTTCTTCTTAAGATGCCTGACCTTGACATTGGGGTGGAAGGCCGGAATAAAAGTAGATTTGGCTTTGAGATTAACTTCAAAATAAGACTGATCCGCAGGAGAAATACTCAGGATCATATCAGCTGTGTTTAAGTTTTTCTGGTAACGTTTCAGTCTTTTTGCTTCCACCCAATAGAATAATTTCTTGATGATGTTGGGTTCGGTTCTAAACAGGCCCTTGTAGTAATCATGCTCGAGATTGTGCATTCTCACATAGGTTCCTTCCGATTTTAACGTCTTGCTCTTTAAAGGAGCTGTTGTATGGATGCCTTCGAAAAGAATCGGAGCCGGGAACGCATTCAGGTTTTTGATGAGGTCCTTGTTCTTTCTACTCGTGACAATATAGGGTGAAAGAAGAATCCCATTGAAGAATGATTGGTCACGCTTGTAGTAGAAAACCTTCTCACAATATTTTTCAAGTTCAGACGGCCTGCCTCTTCCGTATTCGAAGGTGTGCAAATGTATCCGGACCCCTTCGTCAGAAAGCGATTTCAATTTGTAGAAGACATCAATAGCTCCTCCAAAATCGGGAGGATAAGGCACATTGAAGGATACGATATTCAGCTTTTTACTCAAGATTTTCTATGCGGTCAATGAATTTTTGAAATAGTATTTTTTCTCTGTTCCAATTGAATTTCCTGGCGGCATTGTAAAGGTTGGTGCCGTACGAAGCTTTATTCGACAGGACTTTCCTGACCAGTTCGGACAAAGCAGTCGGAGTCCTGTCCTTAAGAATCTCACCAACTCCATTGTCTGAGACAATATCGCTCATTACAGGCAAATCGGAAACAATGACTGGAATTCCAGCATGAATATAATCAAATATCTTGTTTGGAAGGGCGTACCTGTAATTTAGACCCAGGTCTTCCTCGAGACTCATGCCCAGCGAGGCAGTCGCTGTCAGGTTTTTGAGCTTTTCAGGGGCTAAACGACCTGAAAAATGGATACGATCTCCAAGATTTAGATTTTTAACCCGAGTTTTCAAATCATGGTAAACATCACCGGTTCCCACGATCAATAATTCGACTCCAGGTAAAAACTCCATGCAATCGATCATGAGCTCTATGCCCCTGCCTAAATTCAAAGCGCCCTGATATATTAGAATTTCCTTCGATTCGTCAACGGGTTTGCCGACCAAGATCTCATTTTTATAAAGAGTATCCTCCTGAAACAATTCTGGTACATTTCTTATGGCTGCCACAGGGACATTGTACTTTTCCGAATATATCTCAGCCAGTTTTTCATTTACGGTGATGACGTTCTTCAATCTTGGAAATATGGACGCCTCCAACTTTTCCCAAAAAGATTTCACAAAAGGTCGGTTTACGAGTTCGGGCACCTCCGTATAATACTCGTGACTGTCATAAACGAGCGGACTCGACTTGAACTTTGATACCAGAAAGTTGGGAAGCAAAGTGTCGAGGTCGTTCGCGTACAGCAGACTTTTTCTTTCAAGGAGAAGCGTCCAGAACAAACGCGAGTTGAATTCGGCATAAAATAAAAACCCCTTTGTAAATAACATCTGATATTGCTTTGTTTTGAACGGTATTTGGAGTTTTAAGCTGTTTATTGACCTCCTCCCGATAAGCAAAATTTCAAAACCTTGTTCCGTCAAAGCATGACATATCCTTTCGACTCTTTGATCGGTTTGCAGGTCATTGGTCACAGATATGATTGCTCTTTTAGACAAAGAAGCTAATTAGTAAGGAATTCAAGGATTGCCCAAGGATTGGCTTCCAGTAAAGATATTAATATTTATATTTGCGGGTCTCGCAATTCCCGAATTTGAATTGGAAAGGACCAACATACAAACTATGAGTACAAAATCCCCTGAAAACGAGAAGAACTGGTATGCAATCTTCACGAAACCCAGATCCGAGAAAAAGGTATTGAAGCGAATGCAGGACCATGAAATTGAAGCTTTTTTACCCCTGGTGAAGACCGTACGTCAATGGAGTGACCGAAAAAAGACGCTTGAAGTCCCACTTATCCCGAGCTATATTTTTGTTTGTCTGCCTGAGAAGGAATTGTATCGAACGCTTCCTATTCAGGGTACGGTCAGCGTTCTCAAACACCTTGGCAAGCCGGCGAAAATAAGAGAAGTTGAAATCGAGAATTTGAGAATCCTCAGCAATAATAGCGAAAGCCACAATATAGAACCAGGGATAACCGTTTCCAGGGGGGATGACGTTGAGGTCACTAACGGACCTTTTATGGGCCTTATCGCAACTTGCGTCAATGAGGGCAAAAACCATAGGGTCGTAGTGAATATAGATTCTTTGGGCAGCAGTTTCAACGTGAATATACCCCTCAGTTTTTTGAGAAAAATAGGGAAAAAAACTACAGAGAATAAATAACTTCGTCCAAAAATAAATTAGAATGAACTTAACGGTTGTAGGAACGGGATATGTCGGCTTGGTAACTGGTGCGTGCTTTGCCGAAATGGGGAACAAGGTGACTTGCATCGACATCGACATAGAAAAAATTGAGAACTTGAAAAAAGGAATCATTCCGATTTACGAACCGGGTTTGGAAAGGATGGTCTCGAAGAATATTGACAGGAATACTATAAAGTTCAGCACAGAACTCCAAGACGGACTCTCCTCCAGTCAGATTGTTTTTATTGCGGTTGGCACTCCAATGGGAGAGGATGGCTCCGCAGACCTTCAATACGTGCTTTCTGTGGCAAGGGAAATTGGGCAGAAAATGAGCAGACCAATGGTTGTGGTGGATAAATCGACGGTGCCCGTGGGAACAGGAGACAAGGTCCGGGACGTGATTGATGAAGAGTTGAAAAAGAGAGGTCTAAATCTGGATTTTCATGTTGTATCCAATCCTGAGTTTCTAAAGGAGGGTGCGGCTATTGACGATTTTATGAAACCTGATCGCATAGTCGTGGGTGCAGACCACAAGGAGGCTTTCCAATCAATGAGAGATCTCTATGCGCCATTCACGCACAACCATGACAGGATGATAGAGATGGATGTACGGTCAGCTGAAATGACAAAATACGTCGCCAATGCCATGCTTGCCACAAAAATTTCATTTATGAACGAGGTGGCCAACATTTGTGAATTGGTCGATGCAGATGTGAACCAGGTACGAATCGGAATCGGATCAGACACGCGAATTGGCTACAGTTTTATTTATCCGGGCAGCGGATATGGTGGCTCCTGCTTTCCGAAAGACGTCAAGGCCTTGACGCATATCGCTGAGGAAAATGGGTACAGGGCAGAACTGATCAGTTCAGTAGAAGCCGTAAACGATCGCCAAAAGTTCGTAATTTCGAATAAGGTCGTTGATCGATTTGGCGAGAATTTGCACGACAAAACTTTTGCAGTTTGGGGGCTTGCCTTCAAACCGGGAACAGATGACATGAGGGAGGCACCTTCGATCTATGTTATACAAGAACTGGTCAAAAGGGGAGCGCGAATTAAAGCCTATGACCCGAAAGCAATGCATGAGGCACAGTCTTTCTACCTTAAAGATGTTGAGAATATCCACTACTTCAGTTCAAAATATGAAACCCTTCCCGACGTAGACGCCATGATCCTGTTGACCGAATGGAAAGAATTCCGATCACCTGATTTCGAGGAATTGAAGATGAAAATGAAGAACCCGATCATTTTTGACGGGAGGAATCAGTATTCTCATCTCCGGCTGGAACAAAAGGGATTCGAGTACTATCAAATTGGTAAGAAGTCGAAGTAATTTCATTTGTTGTTCAGAAATAATTTTCTATATTCGTTTTTTACTAAACCCCTCATTATGAAAAAAATTGCTATACTTTCATTGCTTTCAATTTTCTTATTTTCCTGTGCGACCAAGGATGACGTTGTTTATTTCAACGGCATGGACAGTACAAATAATACGATTGGTTTGGACAGTTATTCTCCAACATATCATATTGATGATGAGCTTGTGATAATTGTCAATGCTCTTGATTCTGAAGCTGCCCGACCTTTTAATAAGACATCAGTATCTGTGCCTATTACTACGGGTGGGGGCATCAATAACCCTGCACTTGATGCTCAAGGTAGGCAGCGAATTCAAACCTATCGTGTGGATCCAGATGGGAATATCAATTTTCCGGTTTTGGGAATGATCAAAATAGCAGGGCTAAATCGACAGCAGGCTACCGTTATGTTGCAAGGAATGCTTGAGGATTATATCAAGAATCCCATAGTTGACATCGAAACGATTAATTACCGCATTACCGTTCTCGGTGAAGTTGTTAGACCCGGCACTTATACAGCTCAGAATGAGCGGATCACAATTTTAGAAGCAATAAGTTTGGCCGGAGATATGACGAT
>JAUIKV010000119.1 GCA_030430615.1 Bacteroidia bacterium | reverse complement strand
TTATTGCCATGGAGACCAAGAATCCATTCTACCAGAAAGGACTTTCGGCACAGGTAAAAGCCGGAGAACGCGGACTCTTGGAAACATCACTACGCTATGCCGATGTGATCAAGAATAAGAAAGGCCTGGATTTCATGGGTTATAAGTTCAATATCTTTTACTTACGAGCCAACGATTGGCAAGCAGAGAACTACGATCCAATTGATGGAAGTCGGGTGCCGGCCAATAATCCGGGCTTTTATGATGCTGTCAATATCTATGGAGATGAATATGTAGCCATTGGCGATAAGTCTTCTCCGTCCAATCAATGGGGCGAAAACGCCGGACTTGGCATCTTCTACCGTCGTGGCTATCAGGAAAAGGATTTGGCCTCCTACGATACCCGAAATTTGAAAGCTAACGTCGGGCTGTATTTTCGCACGCAACCGGAGAAAGAATCCGAATCACCTGAATTGATTCTAGGGTCAAATTTCGGTTACGGAACCACGGTCTACCAGGGTGATAATCGTTTTAGTTTAAAAAACATCTCCTTTTTCCAGGCCAAGGTAGAATACAGCAAACGCGACAAATATTTCCTCCGGGCCTATATGACCCAGGAAGATGCCGGTGATTCATTTGACCCTTATTTCACGGCCTTGCAATTAATTGACGAAGGCAAACCCAATGATTTTTGGGGCAATGCCTATGTGAAGTGGTGGAAAGACAACAACATCGGTGACCAGATGGTGGAATTGGGCTATCCCGAACTGGATTTTAGTACCTTCCCGCCTACTTTCAATCAGGCTGCCGCCGATAAATGGATCGAAGACAACAATGGACAGTTGCAGACGTGGCACCAGATGGCTCAGGAGTTTGCCAATCAACCTGGCACCAATAATCCGGGATTTCTTGCTCCTGGCACACCGGAGTTTGAGGAGGCCTACAACCGTATCACCACTTCCTACTCCAATCGGGAAGGTGGTGGAACCCGTTTTTATGATAAGTCGGCACTCTATCACGTACACGGTGAATACAAATTCACCCCTACTTTCGTAGATGAATGGATAGTGGGGGGGAATATCCGCATGTATACGCCCGATACTCGTGGTACAATCTTTTCGGACACCGCCGGTATTCAGATCACCAATTCTGAAGTTGGCGCTTACACCGGTATCACCAAGGAATTTTTTGACAAGAATGTTATCGAGCAAATACGCGGTCCATATTGATGAGCAAGACTAAATTTTTCAAAGAAGAATACGGGCCCTGGGCATTGATCGCAGGGGCTTCCGAAGGTATAGGCGCCGCCTTTTCAGAGGCCTTGGCCGAGAGAGGGTTGAACCTGATCCTGATTGCCCGAAGAGAAAAAGTATTGTCTGAACTCGCCGAGGGTCTTGTTTCGCGCTATTCAATACAAGTCGAGGAACACATCCTTGATCTGGGAAATTCATCTTCGGTTCGTGACCTCATTTCAAGTCTGGACAAAGAAATAGGCCTCCTGGTATACAATGCGGCTTATTCTCCAATAGGATATTTTAAAGACATTCCCATTGCGGATTTGGAAAACATCGTTTCTGTCAACATTCAAACTCCGCTCTTACTGATCAAAACGTTGACAGATTCCATGATCGAACGGAAAAAAGGCGGGATCATCCTGATGTCTTCGCTTTCCGGCATCCAGGGAAGTCCTAAAATTGCGACCTATGCCGCCAGTAAATCATTCAACACGATACTCGCCGAAGGTCTCTGGCATGAACTGAAGGACCTGAATGTTGACGTTCTTGCCTGTGTGGCCGGTGCTGTCAGGACACCCGGATACATAAACTCTGCCAACGAAAAGGATGCTCCCGGAACCCTGGATCCAAATGAGGTGGTTAAAGAAACGCTTGAGGCCCTGGGATCGTCTCCTACCCTGACACCCGGATCTTTCAACCGGTTTGCCAAATTTATCATGAGTCGACTTCTCCCCAGGAAAAGAGCAATCCAAATCATGCACAACAACACGAAAGACTTGAAATAAAATAATCTAAATCTCAAATAATCGAATCATCATGAAACCTTTACTCGGATTTTTAACTCCCTGGATCATTTACCTGCTTATCACGCTGCTACATTATGTTTTGCCCGGCAAATGGGTTCAGGGCTATGTCAGGGATTCAAAAACAGGAGAGCTTCTTAGATACAGGCTGAATGGAATATGGGTGCTGCTCGTTTCTCTCGGGCTTTGGTTCCTGTTCGGATACATGAAATGGGTACCCTTAGACTGGCTGTACGAGGTCAGATGGTACAGCCTGACTGGCGCTTTCGTCATGGGAATAGTCTATACGCTTGTCGCCGTGCTGCCCTATCCATCCAAAGGTGCGTCTTTGCTGTCGGATCTTTTTCTCGGAAGGCTTGAAAACCCTCAGTACTTGAACGGTCGAATTGACGCCAAGATGTGGTTATACCTCATTGGCGCCGTCATGCTTGAGCTTCATGTGGTCAGTTTCTATGCACATCATTACATGAAATTTGGGGATCAAAGCTCCCCGGGCTTCTTTTTTTGTGCGCTTATGCTCAGCTGGTTTGTTTTTGACTATCTCACTTTTGAACGTATCCATCTCTATACCTACGATCTTTTTGCCGAGAAGGTCGGTTTCAAATTGGGTTGGGGCTGCCTGGTTTTCTACCCTTATTTCTATGCCATCCCATTGTGGGCAACTGCCGACAGCACGGTAGCAGAAACCCCTGCCTGGATCCAATGGGCGTCCGTACTGATCTTTTTTACGGGGTGGTCGCTGGCGCGCGGGGCCAACATGCAGAAGTTCTATTTTAAGACAAGTCCCGAACGTTCCTTTTTGGGTATCCGGCCCGAAACGATCAGCAACGGCAAACAAACCCTCCTGGTCAATGGTTTCTGGGGGGTAAGCCGGCACGTGAATTACCTGGGAGAGGTTCTGATGGGCACGGGAATCGCCCTGGCTGTCTCTATTCATGGTTCCTGGCTCCCCTGGCTCTACCCAATCTATTACATCGCACTCTTGTTCCCGCGGGAACGGGACGACGACAAACGTTGCGCCGCAAAATATGGTGACCTGTGGACAGAATACACCGATCGGGTCAGATACAGGATCATTCCGTTTGTATACTGACCTTTTTAAACCCTGCTCCAAATGAACCCGGATATGCCCTTTTTGAGAAAAACCAGCTTTGAGTTTCCTTTAAAAGAATCTGGGGTTCAACAGTCATGTCGCATCGCCCTGGCAACCGACTCGCACTATGCACTGAAAGATGACCTGGAAGACAAGTGCTACGCAGATGCATTGCTCAAAATGGAGGAGTTTGTAAAAACGGTCAATCAGCTCGATTGTGAATTCGCGATGCATCTGGGTGATTTCAAGGATGAAGACCTGGTACCAGATGAGGAGTCAACGCAGAACTATCTGAAAAAAATGGAGCTTGAATTTTCAAAATTCGAGGGACCCCGGTTTCACTGTTTGGGAAATCACGACCTGGACAGCATCACGAAGAAACAATTTTTGGGGATCGCTGAAAATTCGGGGATTGAACCCGGAGGCATCGAACCCGTTTCAGGTCACTACAGCTTCGATCTGAATTCGCTCCGATTCATCGCTCTTGACGCCAATTTTGACCAGGCTGGAAAGGATCATTTTTTCAGGAAGGGTGGTGACTGGCAACAACCCTGGATTCCCCTGCGGGAATTGAAATGGCTGGAAGAAACCCTTGAAAGTAGTCCCTTTCCTTGTGTCATATTTATTCATCACCCTCTGTATGCCTATGTCAAAAACGGGCATTCCTATCATGTTGTGAATCACATGGAGGTCAGGGAGGCACTGGAATCGTCGGGTAAAGTTCTTGCGGTCCTCAACGGGCACATGCACGAGGAGATGTTCCAAGAGTTGAACGGCATCAAGTATTTCGCCCTGAACAGCATGCTGGAGGGAACTTTTGTTCAGAGAAATTGTTTTTACGTGATGGAAATCCGCCAGGGTCATATGCTTCTTGAACGTTATGAACGCATAAATCTCCTGGATTGAGACCTATTAATTTCGGATATTTGACACTATGAAAAACATTAAAGTCATTGCTTTTGACGCAGACGACACCCTTTGGGTCAATGAGCCCTATTTCAGGGAAATGGAGAACCGTTTCTGTTCGCTGCTCGAAGATTACCTGCCACATCATACCGTTGCAAAAGAGTTGTTTCGAACGGAAATGGACAACCTCGATCTGTATGGTTACGGGGTAAAGAGCTTTATCCTCAGCATGGTGGAGACCATTGGCCGTGTGACCGACAATAAAGCTGACATGAAGCTGGTCAACAAGGCAGTCGGGCTTGGCCGGGAGATGCTCAACAAACCCGTTGAAGTATTTGATGGTGTTGAAGAGATTCTCCAGAGCCTCAATGGTGACTACCGGCTCGTGATGGCCACAAAGGGAGACCTGCTCGACCAGGAGCGCAAACTGATTAAATCGGGTTTGGAAAAACACTTCCATCACATCGAGATCATGAGTGACAAAAAGCGGGCCGACTATGAGAAGCTATTGAAACACCTGGACTGTAAACCTCAACATTTTTTAATGATCGGAAATTCCATCAAGTCAGATATTCTCCCGGTACTCGCACTCGGCGGATATGCCGCTCATGTGCCTTACCACACCACCTGGGAGTACGAGAAAGTAGACGTCAAAATCGATGATCCGAAATTTTTCGAGGCCGAGGACATCTCGAGTGTCATTCATTTTCTCAGATCTCATAAGTGATTTGAAGCTTTAATAAGGGTCTTTCCAATAATGTGAAGAAACAAAAGTGGCCTGGTTTCGTCTTTAAGAAAAGACTCCTTATATGACACGCCTTTTACAACCACGAATTCTTGGCTTGCTTATCGCCTTCCTGTTTATAATCGGCTCTGGCCTAATGGGATATTTGCTGGACAATTACAGCTTATACTCCCAGACACTGAGTGAGATTGGCAGTCTCAGCTCACCGATGAAAATTCCATTCCAGGTCCTCAAGATTGTCGTTGCAATTCTGATTCTTCTTCTGTCCGCCTCGCTTCTCAACTTAGCCAGGCGTAATAATTTTTCGGTCATTCCAACTCTTTTCTTATTCTCCTTTGGGCTTTCTGATCTTGGCCTTGCATTGTTTCCGACACCTCACCCGTTACACAACGTTTTCGGTCTGTCGTTGATCCTGGGATACCTATCCCCTTTTTTCTTCGGGATTCTTTGGCCGAATAAAGTCGCAACAAATTTTCGATCTGTTTCCCTCTTGTTCTTTGCCTTAATCATATTGGGCATTTTTTTAAATCTGTCACCCATATTTAGACCCGATCTATATCCCTTGGGTTATTACGGCATCGTTCAGCGTTTCCTGGTATTCAGTATGCTCATATACCTGGCGTATTTGGGATCAGCTGCACAGAGCCGAATCTGAAACTCCTTGGCGCGAATTGGTCAGAATTGTTTTACCTTTGGGTTTCCCCTTTGAACCCGTTGATATTTTATGAAGAAAACCGTCCTTATCCTGCTTGCGGCAGTCGTAATCTGGAGCTGCAAGGAAAAACAACCTATGGAGACTGAATCTCAAGCCGAATCCAGCCTTCCCTCAAAAGGAAGCATAGAAGTCATTGATCGGCAACTTGAAATGGTTTTAAATGTCGAGGCACCAATTGAAGTCCTTGCCGAGGGCTATAGCTGGTCTGAAGGGCCCTTGTGGCTTGCTAAACAAAAGATGCTTATTTTTTCGGACGTTCCCAAAAACACAATCTATTCCTGGTCGGAAGAAAAGGGAGCCGGCGTTTATTTGACACCCTCGGGCTTTACAGGTGAGAATTTCGCCGGAAGCGAGCCCGGATCGAACGGACTCACGCTGAACAACCAGGGAGAGCTCGTTCTTTGCCAGCATGGAAATCGAGCAGTCTCTGTGATGAAAGCTGAGCTCTCAAAGCCTGAACCCAAATATGAGTTTCTAGTCGAGTCTTATGAAGGCAAGCGATTCAACAGCCCTAATGATCTGATCTTCGATCGGTCAGGCAACCTTTATTTTACGGATCCGCCCTACGGCCTGCCAGGAGGAATGGAAGATCCTGGTAAAGAAATCCCTTTCCAGGGGATTTACAGGATGACTCCACAAGGAGAGATCACACTTCTCACTGCTGAGCTGAGCCGACCCAACGGCCTGGCTCTTTCGCCCGATGAAAAAACCTTGTATGTGGCCAATTCAGATCCGGAAAAGGCAATTTGGATGGCTTATGAATTGGATGAAGCAGGCGTAATCCAAAGCAAAAAAGTCTTCTACGATGTTACGGAATGGGTACCGAAGGCGCCGGGGTTGCCAGATGGTCTCAAAGTGGATGACAAAGGAAATCTATTTGCAACAGGGCCCGGTGGCGTATGGGTTTTCTCTCCGGAAGGAAAGCATTTAGGCAACATCAAGACAGGAGAAGCAACAGCGAACTGTGCATTTAATGAAGACAAGTCAGCGCTCTACATGACCGCAGACAGTTATTTGCTGCGACTCAAACTGAAATAAACTTCTAAATGTTGAAGAAATGAATGAAAGAGCATTAGTAACGGGAGCGAACAAGGGTATTGGCTTTGAAATCGTCAGGGTATTGGCTAAAAGCGGCATGGAAGTCATACTCGGCGCCAGAAATCGTGAGCGAGGACTAAAAGCAGTGTCTGAATTGAAAAAGGAGGGTTTAGAAGTTGAACTCCTCGAAATTGATGTTTCAAAATCCGAAAGCATTGCAAATGCCGTCAGTGAACTAGAGAAGAAATACGATCACCTCGATGTTCTGGTGAACAACGCCGGGATACTCCATCGCGAAGAAGGGCTGGGCAGCAGCACAGTCCTGGGAGTCGCAACACCCATTCTAAGGGAGACCTTTGAAACGAACTTCTTTGGCCTGGTGGATTTGACTCAACGCCTGGTTCCTCTGCTGAAAAAGAGCGAAAACGGACGAATCGTAAACGTCTCTAGTATTTTGGGCTCACTTGATTTGGCGATCGAAAGAGAAGCGGAAGGTCCCTCAGGAACTCCTTTCGCATACAATGCCTCAAAAGCAGCCGTGAACGCTTTTACCATACATCTGGCAGGAGCGCTGAGAGCAGATGACATTCGTGTCAATTCTGCTCATCCGGGTTGGGTCAAGACCGACATGGGCACGGATGCGGCCACTTTGAGCATCGAGGAAGGAGCTAAAACTATTGTCGATTTGGTCCTGAATGATACCGAATCGAATTCGAGGTTCATTCACTTGGGTGAGGAACTTCCGTGGTAATTACCATGTCAAATTCAGATGCGTGTTGAATAACTTTTTGAATCAATTGGTCGTCAATTGACTTCTCAAATGCTTTATCCTCTTCTGTGGACACACCCATCTGATCAAAAAATTGCATAAATCCTTTCGGACTGTGAATGTTGACCCATTTGCATGTGGCATTAGAGTTGTTGCCGAAGGTGTGCAAGGTTCCTGGAGGAAGGTCCACCGATTCCCCGGCAACAACTTTTCTCGGTTCACCATTTATAACAAAATCCATTTCGCCTTCTACGACTAAAAAGACCTCAGAATAATTATTGTGATAATGAGGTGGCGGCCCGGGCACATGTGCTGGAGTCTCTCCGATTACCAAAT
>JAUIKV010000118.1 GCA_030430615.1 Bacteroidia bacterium | reverse complement strand
CTCAAATTAATTGTCACCAAAAGGATGAATAAAATCGAAAGCACTCGCATAATTGTCAATTTTTCGGTCAAAAGTAGCTATTTTCTTCCTTCTGGAATCAAAGCTGATGAAACTTATTACATTTGTTCTTCAATCTACAGGCATGTGTATTCACAAGAACTCTTACCCTCTTTATTTTTTCTTTCTCTTCTATGTTATTTGGAGTTGTTCAGAAGACAATCTGCACACCGATCCCCCGGGAACAGACCCGGTAGAAGATCAAATTCAGGCCCTAATCGATACCAGGATCGGATTGGATAAGCTAGTCGGCGTGTCGGTCTCCATTCGGCAAGACGGGGTTGAAAAATGGAACCTTGTCGGCGGGGTGTCCAGGGAGGGGACTCCTATTGTAAAAGAGATGAAATTCGGCATTGCCAGCATTACAAAAACGGCCGTGGCCGCAGCCATACTCAAATTAGGCGAACAAGGAAAGGTAAACCTTGAAGATCCGATCTCTAAGTTTCTGGATATTGACAACGAGAATATTGACCCTGGGATCACAATTTTCCAACTACTGAATCACTACTCAGGTCTCAAAGGCTATTTTCAGCACCCTGAAATTTGGCCCCGGGTTGAAGGCAACCTGGATTTGGCCATTCCCTCAGAGGACTTGCTCAATTATATTGGAGAGCCTGTTTTCAATCCAGGAGACCGATTCGAGTATTCCAACTCCAATTATCTTCTTCTCGGCCTTATTGTGAAAAAGGCCTCGGGTAAGAGCGTGGGTGAATTCCTGAGAGAGCAATTTTGGAATCCCCTGCAACTCAGACAGACTTTTTTCGGAACGGATGAGAACGTGCCCGGCCCTGTGGCAGATGCGTGGAGGGACGGAGACGGAGACGGCAATCTGGAAAATATTGCAGATGAATTTGGCCCTGCCTATCACAGTGTATTCTTTACTGCTGCCGACATTTTCACAACCGCCAGCGACCTCTCCCTATGGGCCAATCACCTTTATAACGGAAATGCCCTTGAACCTGCATCACTCGAGAAGATGCTCGATATAGTCACAATAGAATCCGGCACTCCGTATTGGAATGGTTATGGTTTGGGTGTTAGACGTTTCTTTATCTCAGGAAGAATTCTTCTGGGGCATACTGGTGGGATGAGAGGTTATGGCTCTTATATGCTGTACGATCCTTCTTCCGGAATAAGCGTTTCTCTTCTCAACAACCAGAGCCGTTCAGAAAATGGTCCTCAGCTTCGGTTTGAGCTCATGCAGGACATATTGAATCTTGTATTCAAAGAACTTGACTGATGAAAAAGATTCTACTTTTGACCTTGCTCGCCCTATTGATGTGCGCCTGCAAGCAATCGCCCGCAAAACAAGCTTCATTTTCCCATGACGTCAACGGGGAATATAAACCATGGAATAAAAATCCCATGGAGGCTGAAGGAGATTTCAGTTTCGCAATCATCTCTGACCTGACAGGAGGGGAACGTGAAAGGATATTTGAAGTGGCCGTTGCACAGATCAACCATTTTGAGCCGCGTTTCGTTTTGAGCGTTGGAGATCTCATAGAGGGAGGAACAGAGGATACTTTGCAATTGAAAATGGAGTGGGAGTATTTTGATGAGAGGGTGAACAAGCTGGAAAAGCCATTTTTTCACCTTGGCGGCAATCATGACCTCACCAACCCGGCCATGAAAAGATTTTGGAATTCAAGATACGGACCGACGTATTATCACTTTGTTTACAACGAGGTGCTGTTTCTAATGCTCGACAGCGAGGATTATGAACAGAAACGGATGATGGAAATCTATGAGGCGCGTGCGAAAGCACTTAAGATGATCGATGGAGAGTTGGAAGGCGAATACACAGACTCCGAATACTACCATATGGAAGAGAGAAAAACGGGTTCGCTGGGTACTGAGCAACGGATTTATTTTGAACAGGTGCTTAAGAACAACCCTCAGGTAGAATGGACATTCGTTTTAATGCACAAGCCCCTATGGAAGAACCAGAAACTCGAAGAGTGGAGCAAGTTGGAGGCAATCCTTGGCAAGAGAAATCATACGGTTATCAACGGTCACTATCATTCTTTCAGTCATGAGAAAAAGGGGACGAACTCCTATATCATGCTTGGTACCACCGGTGGTGCCCAGAACACTGAGGACCCCAATTCCTTTGATCACATAACCTGGGTAAAAATGAACAAGGGAGTCCCAACAATGAGTCATATTCGGATGGACGGCATTCTCAATGAGGAAGGAAAAATCCCGCTAAACGGAGACACCTTGTCTTTTCAGGCTTACAAACCCCTTTTGACCCCCTGAGACCCGCTTCAGATCGGCCTGAGGTCTTTATGAGACCTAGCCGCAATATTCTGCCGAAATCAGAGTTAAAACACTAATACTTTATCACTATGGAGTTCCTGGAAATCCCTTTGTTTGACGATGACTTTTTCAAGATGATTTTTCGCTTCGCGATCAATTTAATTTTCTTGTTCTACATCATCAGATACCTTTATTACCCTTCGACGCGAAGGCGAGATTATATGTTTACCTTTTATATGATCAGCATCATCGTATTCTTTCTTTGCTTCACGCTGAAGAAATATGAGCTGGACCTTGGGATGGCACTCGGACTTTTTGCCATCTTCGGGATCATTCGCTATCGAACGGCTCCAATGAACATAAGGGAAATGACCTATTTATTCGTTGTCATTGGCGTGTCGGTTATCAATGCGCTGGCCAATAAGAAAATGAGTTATGCCGAGATTCTCGGTGCAAACCTGATTGTTGTGTCCTCAATGACTCTAATTGAACGTGTCATCATTTTCAAACATGAAGTTCACAAGGAGCTTCTTTACGAAAACATTGAAAACATCAAACCGGAGAACGAAGGAGCCTTGATCAGGGATCTAGAGGAGCGAACAGGTTTGGACATCAATCGTGTAAACATAGGAAAAGTGGATTTCCTGAGGGAATCCGTTCAAATCACCATCTTTTATTTTAAAAACCACGGAAGTTAAGCAGCCAAAGCTGACTTTTCAAATTTAGCAGTGAAGAAACGTATCTATTTACTTGTATCGTTAGCCCTCCTCTTATTCTTTGGCAGCCTTGATGGCATTTTGGCCCAGGACAACAGAGATTTTGAGACCTGGTCGTCCGTCGAGTTCAGATACAGACCGACGAAAAAATGGCGAATAGGCTTGGAGACCCAGTTGAGACTCAAGGAGAATTCCTCCGAAATTGACGGTTATTTCGGCGAATTAACGGGGGGTTATGAAATCTTCAAAGGTTTCAGGGCTGCATTGGGTGTCAGGTTGATCAGCAAAAATGACAATACCGGAAAGCAACAGGGATATGAAAACTTTGTGCGCCTCCATGCCGATGCAATTTACAAACATAAAATAGAGAGACTGGGGCTGAACTATCGTCTCAGATATCAAACGCGAGATGAGCTCGGTGTAACAAATGAAAACGGTGATTTTGCCGATAATACCATCCGGTTAAAAATTGGGACTGAATACAATCTCAGGAAGTGGAAACTAGATCCGCAGCTGTCTGCAGAGATCTTCCATCAGAATGAGAGAAATGAGGATGAGGGTTTTGACAAGTTTCGTGTCACCTTCGGGACCGAATACAAATTCAAAAAATGGGGCAGGCTGGGAGTTTTCTATCGTTATGAAAGGGAAATCAACCAAACAAACCCTGCCAGCACCGATATAATTCGTCTACAGTATGTGTATACCTTAAAGGGTTATTGACAACAGAAGGTTTGTAACAAGGGGGTCAAAAATATTCGTAAAGATTTCCTAATTTAGGCTGCCTAACTTAAAATTCACCTCTGTCATGCTCAAAACGCTCAGAAACTTGTTTCTGCTATTGTCAATCGCAGGAACATTCCAACTCGCTACTTCCCAACAAGTCAATTCAGACACCTTCAAGGGACTGAAATTTAGAAACCTGGGACCCGCCCTTACTTCGGGTAGAATAGCTGATGTCGCTATCCACCCGGAGAATGAGAACACCTGGTATGTCGCAGTTGGTTCTGGCGGTGTTTGGAAGACCGAGAATGCAGCGACCACCTGGAAACCCATTTTTGACAAGCAGAGCAGTTATTCTATTGGTTGCATCACAATTGACCCAAATAACCCCCACAGAATTTATGTGGGAACTGGTGAAAATGTAGGAGGGCGTCACGTTGGATTCGGAGACGGAATCTATAAAAGTGAGGATGACGGGAAAACCTGGACAAACCTGGGTCTGAAGACTTCCGAGCACATTTCGAAAATCATCGTTCATCCTGAGGATCCAAGCACGATCTGGGTCGCATCCCAGGGACCCCTGTGGAGCAAAGGCGGAGAAAGAGGGGTTTACAAATCAACTGATGGCGGGAAAACCTGGAAGCGCACCCTGGGTGACGACCAATGGACGGGTGCAACTGATCTGTTGATTGACCCCAGAGATCCGTCTGTGCTCTATGCTGCCACCTGGCAAAGGCACAGAACAGTAGCTATGTACCTCGGAGGAGGACCGGGCTCAGGAATACACAAGTCGACGGACGGGGGGGAGACCTGGACGAAGCTAACAAGCGGAATCCCAAAGTCGAACCTCGGTAAAATTGGCCTGGCAATGTCTCACTTCGACCCCAACACAATATATGCGGCCATTGAACTTGACCGAACAAAAGGCGGAGTGTTCATTTCGAAAAACCAGGGGCTGACCTGGAAAAAGCAATCTGACGCCGTATCCGGCGGAACCGGGCCCCATTACTACCAGGAACTGTATGCCTCACCACATCATGACGGCCGACTTTACCTGATGAACAACTATGTGCAAATATCTGAGGATCACGGAAAGACATTCTACACGATGAATGAAAAGAACAAGCACGTTGACAGCCATGCCATGGCCTTCAAAAAATCAGATCCCAACTATGTTTTGTTCGGAACCGACGGTGGACTCTATGAATCATTCGATCTCACGTCCAAATGGAAGTATGTTGGCAATTTGCCTGTAACCCAATACTACAAGGTGGCCGTAGATGATTCAGAGCCTTTTTACAAAATTTACGGAGGAACACAGGACAATGGATCCCATGGTGGCCCATCCCGGACTTTGAGCTCGGTGGGGATTTTGAACTCAGACTGGTGGATCACATTGGGTGCTGACGGACATCAATCGGCCACAGAACCTGGAAATCCCGACATCACATACGGAGAGTATCAGGAGGGAAGGTTGTGGCGCGTCGATCAGACTACGGGCGAAACCGTTTTGATTCAGCCCCAGGCACGTAAAGAAGAACCTTCTGAACGTTTTAACTGGGATGCGCCTATTTTGGTGAGCCCACATAAACCGTCACGCCTGTATTTTGGGTCTTATCGCGTTTGGAAATCAGAAAATAGGGGTGACGACTGGGAACCCATTTCTGAAGATCTCACCCGAAATCAAAATCGAATCGAACTGCCGATCATGGGAGGACAGCAAAGCTGGGACAACGCCTGGGACGTCAAGGCCATGTCGATGTACAACACAGTTACCTCTTTGGCGGAATCACCCCTGCAGGAAGGACTGATTTATGCCGGAACTGATGACGGCATCATTCAGGTCTCCGAAAATGGAGGTTCATCCTGGAACCGAATCGAGGTAGGCTCGATCAAAGGAATTCCTGCAACGGCATTCGTAAATGACATCCGTGCAGACCTTTTTGATGCAGGAACGGTATATGCAGCCCTGGACAACCATAAATACGGGGATTTAAAACCCTATTTGATCAAAAGCACGAACAAGGGGAAATCCTGGGTCTCAATCAACGGAAATCTTCCGAATCGACTTTTGACCTGGAGATTGGTGCAGGACCACGTGAAAAAAGACATGCTCTTCGCCGCAACGGAGTTTGGCATTTACTTCACTTATAATGGAGGAACCAATTGGATTCAACTTAAAGGAGGACTTCCAACGATTTCCTTTCGGGACCTGACAATTCAAAGGCGGGAAAATGATCTGGTTTGCGCCTCCTTTGGGCGTGGCTTCTACGTCCTGGATGATATTACGCCATTGAGAGAATTCGACCCGTCCAAATCCACTTCAGAGACCGTGCTGTTTCCTGTAAAGAAGGCGTACTGGTACGTACAGAAAGAAGGGGTTTACGGTCAGGGCGACGCTAGCTATGCAGCTAAAAATCCGCCGTTTGGCGCTATTTTCAATTACTACCTTCCGGATTCACTTCCCTCGATGAAGGACATTAGAACGGTTCGGGAGAAAAAAGATCAGAGTTTTCCGGGCTGGGATGCTCTGGAGCAGGAGAGAAGACAAGAAGGACCTCAATTGATTCTCACAGTCAAGGATGATCAGGGTCGAGTCGTCAGAACGCTTGAGGGAACAAATAAAAAGGGATTCAACCAGGTCAGCTGGAATCTGGCTTACCCTGACAAAAGCGGCGAGCTGCTGAAAAAGAAAGTTGTGAGCGATTGGGAAAGAGCAGAGTTCATGGTGACTCCGGGAACCTACTCCGTAGCACTTTCTAAAAGAGAGAATGGAGTTGTGACGAATTTGAGTCAACCTCAAAGCTTTGAAGTCGTTTCTCTGCGTGAAGGAGCACTTCCAAGAGCTTCTTTTGAAGAGATTGATGCTTTTAGAAACAGCTACTTTGAATTCAATGAAGATCTGACGGCAACCAAGCAGGTACTGTCTCGTGATATGAAGGTTGTCACTGCGATGAAAACAGCTCTGGACAAAGCGGATCGTTCTTCAGCGGATCTGGCGGCAAAAATTGAGAAAACTCGTATTGATCTGCTCAACCTGGATGAAAGGCTGACTGGAAACAAGACCAAATCGGAAATTGGAGAGCAAAGTAAACCTACACCTGAATCTGCCGATAGTGTTGCGAGAAACGCCCTGAGCACTTCAACTTACGGGCCCACTGGAACGCACAAGGCGACCCTTCAGTTGGCGACCGAACGATTGAATGCCATCAAAGGAGAGTTGAAACAGATCGATGAGACGACGATTCCGAACCTAATCAAAGAGCTCAAAGAAGTTGGAGCGCCCTGGATTGAGGGTGGAGGACTTTGAAAAAAGTCAATAGGTTAAATTCATGTTAAAACCCATAAAACCGGTTAACATTTTTAATTCATGAGAGTCTATTAGGTATAACCTAAATTAAACGATCATGAAAAATTCCATTCTGTCATTGGTGCTCTTATTGAGCTTCAGTGCATCCTTTGCTTTAACTTCTTCCTATCCTTTGTTGGAAGATAGTAAAGTGACATTGATTACCAACGTCAACTCCTTCTGCAAACTCATTCAACTGGGTGACTACGATGCCGTCAGGGCATTGATTCAGCAGGGAGAGGATGTAAACAAGAAATCAACGGGACTTACACCTCTCATGTTCGCCGCAAGGCACAATCAGCCGGAGATTGCCCAACTTCTCATCGACAATGGAGCCAAGCTGAACAGCCGTTCTGAAAAAGAAGGAATGACGGCTCTTGAAATGGCTGAGAGGTATAAGGCCACTGACACCTTCGAAGTGATTGAAAAAGCATCTGAGAGCAAAAAGAAAATGAAGAAAAACAAGAAGAAATAGTTTGTATTAGAGTTTTTTGTTAATATGGTTGAGGGTCCGAGTTCTGAATTCGGGCCCTTTTTTTATA
>JAUIKV010000117.1 GCA_030430615.1 Bacteroidia bacterium | reverse complement strand
CTGGCCGGGAAGTCACTTCCCTGGTGGGCCATAGGTGCCTCACTGATCGCAGCAAACATCTCCGCAGAGCAGTTCATCGGGATGTCCGGGTCAGGTTTTGCTGTAGGCATGGCAATCGCCAGCTATGAATGGATGGGTGGTCTGACCCTTTTGCTCGTGGGCAAATATTTTTTGCCAATTTTCATCGACAAGGGACTGTATACCATTCCTGAATTCGTGGAGCAACGCTATTCCACCAATCTCAAAACGATTCTCGCCGTTTTTTGGATCGGGCTCTACATCTTTGTCAATCTGACGTCCGTCCTTTACCTGGGAGCGCTTGCATTGGAGACAATCATGGGGATCCCGCTAATCTACGGGGTACTGGGTCTTGCCCTGTTTGCCGCGGCATATTCGCTGTATGGCGGCCTGTCCGCGGTTGCCTGGACCGACGTCATTCAGGTTGTGTTCCTGGTGCTTGGCGGCTTGGCAACAACGTACCTGGCTCTGGATCAGGTTTCCGGGGGCGAGGGTATTTTAGAAGGATTGAAGATGATCTACAATCGAGTTCCTGATAAATTTGTGATGATCCTGGACAAGTCTAACCCCGAGTATGTGAACCTGCCTGGTATAGGCGTCCTGGTGGGTGGGATGTGGGTAGCCAACCTCTATTACTGGGGATTTAACCAGTACATCATACAGAGAACGCTTGCAGCAAAATCCCTTGAGGAATCCCAAAAGGGCATACTTTTGGCCGCCCTGCTCAAACTTGTCATCCCTTTGATCGTGGTCATTCCCGGAATAGCTGCTTTTGTCATGATCAATGATCCTGAGATCATGGCGGGTCTTGGCGATCTCGCAAAAAACAATATTCCAACACTCGATGCCGCCGACACGGCGTATCCCTGGCTCCTTCAATTTCTCCCGGCCGGATTCAAAGGGATCGCTTTTGCCGCTCTGGCAGCTGCCATAGTTTCTTCCCTGGCCTCGATGTTGAATTCTACCTCTACCATCTTCACAATGGACATTTACAAACCCTATGTGAATCCAGAGGCCACAAATAAGCAAACAGTGAGAACCGGAAGAATTACTGCAGCGGTAGCTCTCTTGATCGCAGTTTTGATTGCGCCAATGCTCGGAGGCCTGGATCAGGCCTTTCAATACATCCAGGAATATACAGGTGTGGTCAGCCCAGGTATCTTAGCTGTCTTCATGCTTGGACTATTCTGGAAGAAGACCACCAACAAAGGGGCTATTTACGGGGTTTTGGCCTCTATTCCCATCGCGCTTTATTTTAAGGTTGGACCGAAGGGCTGGTCGGATCTTCCGCTCTTTGTCGAGGTGCCCTTTCTCGATCAAATGGGCTACACGGCTCTCCTGACCATGATCACGATTGCAGTTGTCAGTTGGTTCGATGGTAATGGAGAGGACAGTGACAAAGGGATCGATCTAGATGCAGAATTGTTCAAAACCTCGAATCAATTCAACATTGGGGCTTTTGCCGTTCTGATTGTATTGGCAGCCCTGTATGCGTTTCTTTGGAACTAGAAGTTGTCGCATCGGGAAATCAAATCTCGATCTCTCCCTTGAGATAGGTCACGGCGCGTCCGGAAATTAAAACTCGATCTCCTTTCAACTCGCAGATCAGCTTGCCGCCTCGTTTGGATAGCTGACGTGCCTTCATCCTTTTTTTACACAGTTTTTCACTCCAGTAGGGAGTGAGAGTAGTGTGCGCGGATCCCGTCACCGGATCTTCATCAACGCCTGATCCGGGAGCAAAAAACCGGGAAACAAAATGGACTTTCTTGCCTGGGGCCGAGACAATGACACCCCTTGCTTTCGACTTTTTCAACAAAGCCATATCCGGGTCACACTCTTCGATATCCTGTTGGGACTCATAGATCAGCAAATAATCGGTTTTGCCCTGATAGACTTCCAAAGGTTCCTTTTTAAAGGCTTCCATAAGTTCGGGAGGAGGATCAACAGGCGCAATGGGGTCGACGGGAAAGTCCAGGGTAAGCATGTCGTCTTTTTTACTCACATACAAGTCTCCGCTATGCCTGGAGCTGAAGTGTAAATTGCTGCCAGGGACATGGTAGTAAAGGAACAGCACATGAGCCGAGGCCAGGGTTGCGTGTCCGCAAAGCGCAACCTCCAGGGTGGGCGTAAACCATCGAATTTCGAATTTGTCTTCCTTTTGCACTACAAAAGCTGTTTCGGAAAGGTTGTTCTCTGCAGCTATGTTCTGCATCAGTTCGTCAGTGGGCCAGCTCTCCATGACGCAGACTGCGGCCGGGTTTCCTTTAAAAGTCTTGTCCGTAAACGCGTCGATCTGGTAGAGGGTGTAATGAGTCTTGAACATATTTGGTTTAAAGCTTATTCGAGTTTGACGTATTTTTCTTCACAAGGTTCGATGCAGGGGTACGAAAGAATGAGTTTCCCGTTTTGGATTCTGAAACGTGTCGAAAGGATGTTCTGTGGGCATTCATCAATCTGCAGTGTTGAATCAGGCAAAACATAAACCCCGGAACTCGGCTCCTCAAAGCTCGTGCCCCCGTTGCACAGGTTGCCGTTGGAACGGACCTCCTGGTTCGAGAGAAATTCTATGTACTTCTCGCTGTCAACGGCTTTGAATGTTCCGCTTCCATCGCCCGGATCGTAAAGAACAGCCTTCAATTGCCATCGACCTTGGAGTGAAGGGTTGGCATTTTCAGAGTCATCCGAGCAATTGATCACCAGGCCTAGTAGAGCCAGAAAGATCAGGTTGTTTTTTAATGATTTTCTCATGCTCCTTCCAGGATGATCATTTTGGTGTCAGCCGCTCGCTGCCTTACCAGGCGTGCCCGGGTATAGGCTTCCGATTCCCACCATTCACGAGCTCGCTCCACGGAGGGGAATTCCAGAACAACTATTCTTTCAGGGTTCCAATCTCCTTCCAGGTGTTCGGTTTCTCCCCCTCTGACTATGAATTTGCCGTCATAGGCCTCTATGGTGTTCGGGGTCATTTTTTTGTACTCCTCGTAAAGTTCCTCGTCGTAAATTTCGATTTCAACAAACACGTAAGCTGGCATGATTCATTGCATTGGAATGGATCACTAAAGTAATTGAAATTCCAGAAATCTCGAAAGATATTTATGTCGTTTTTGTTACCGGTGCATTCGGGTAATGCGCGTCTCGTTCAACGAGTCGGTCCTTCCTTGCGCCTGCTTCAGGATTTCCGCATCACAGAGATGCGAAAAATCTCACCGTCTCTAACCTCATAAACCAGGACAAGCTCCAAGGGTTCCGGGCTGCCATTCCTTCCTGTGATGTATTCGTGATCAATCACCTTGTTGTCAAAAACCGTGCGTTTGAGAATTTTTGAATGCAAATTGGGAGAAGCCTCGAAAAGCCGCTTGTAGATCTGACGAACTGCCTGTCGGCCTTCAGCTGAGGTTACTCCGGTATCGAAATTTCTAACGAGGATGTCCTCGCTGAAATAAGACATGAACTCCTCGATGTCCCTGTTGTTGTATGCATCCAGGTTGGCCTGTACCACTTTTTCAGGGTCGGAAGGTGACTGTGACTGGGCAGATCCGATCACAGAGAGTACCAGGATAAGCGCGCTCAAAGATTTCATAGTTTGATTTTTCTGATTGTTTGATTGGATATGCGTTGTTTGATTGGATATTCGTGATTCAAATATTCGAAGTTCTTCATTGGAAAGAAGTAACCATGAATGTGATTGACATTAAAAGTAGGGGTTTTAAACGAAAAAACCGCCCGCAGCTGTTGCTGCAGACGGTTCCCCTCATAAACAAGTTCACGACTCACTGGCCTAAGACCGCAAACTTGAAGGCTTTTTCTCAGGGCATGACCACCGTGTCAATAGCATGGATCACACCATTGCTGGCTCCCACATCTGTGAGGATGACAGTAGAATAATTTCCTTTGGCATCTTTTAACATGACTTTTCCATCTTTCAGGGAAGCAGTCAGGTTCTCACCGTTGACAGTTTTGATCGTAAACGAACCATTGTTCTTTTTGATGGCATTCAAAACATCGGCAGCCTCAAATTTACCAGCTACAACATGGTAAGTAAGAATTGAAGTCAAAGTTCCTTTGTTCTCAGCCTTGAGCAACGTCTCGACTGTTCCAGAAGGCAATTTGCCGAATGCGTCGTTCGTTGGAGCGAAAACAGTGAAAGGTCCTTCAGAATTCAAAGTCTCCACGAGATCTGCAGCTTTCACTGCGGCTACAAGCGTAGAAAAATTTTCATTCGAAGCAGCAACACCTACTATTGTGGCTTTGCTGTCGTTTTCAGTTACAGGATTTGGATGGATAGGATTGACGTTTGCCTGAATCAGTGCAGTCGAAAAGAGTGCTGCCGTAAGCAGCGTACTCATCATTAGTTTTTTAAAGTTCATGGGTTTTGTTTTAAATTGTTTTGTCAAAGATACAACACAAAACATTAAACAAAACGACTTAATGTTTAAAAATATGTTAAAAAAGTTAAACAAATAAAGTATTGAGCAAAAAAAAGGGTCTGACAAGCAAACCCCGATCTATAATCCTAAGATTAATCTTGAGTAATCAATTTAAAAACTAAGAAAATGTGTCAGATTCCACCTATTTCTCCTTCTGCCTCTCAGCTCCTGCTTGATCTGTTCAATTCCTTTCATCGAATGGAAGTACGCACGCCCATTCAATTTAATTTTTGCTTTTATCGACTTTGGCCTGTCGTTGCTGATTCCGAATCTTGAAAAATCTCGGCCGGCATCCTCGACTACGATCAAGTTTCTGCCTTTCAGCTCTTCTACTGCTTCCATGAGAGAACTGTAGTCCTCATGAACTGTAGTCAGCTCGACAAACCTTCCGTCGTCGCGCTCACTCAGGTACTTCAAAATAGTGTATTCCAGTTTCATAGTATTGGGGGATATACTTCATAGATGTGCTAAAAAGCAAAGGGTTGCGTTTCAAGTAGAAAAAATGATTGGGAAGAAATTCGGAATCGCCAGATTCCCGAAGTATTCCGAGGAATTGTGTATTTTTAAAAGTCATCCATTTTATGTAACATTACAGATTCAAGCCCTTTTTATGGATGACAGGATTATAAAGAACAAAGAACTCAATATTTACGAAGCCCTCATACCGGTTATTGCGCTTATCGGAATGCTCGCGTACAACGTATATGTTTATGGCGATGATGCCCTGAGCGGATCGAATCAATTCATTCTTTTGATGGGAGGTGCCGTCGCCGCAATCATGGGCTTTTTGAACAAGGTTTCTTACAAGCGGATGATTGAGGAGGTCGCAAACAACATCAAATCCACGACGGGAGCCATTTTAATCCTGCTGTTTGTCGGGGCACTTGCCGGGACCTGGCTGATTAGTGGTGTCATTCCGAGCATGATTTATTACGGACTCAAGCTTTTGAATCCGACTATTTTCCTCCCTGCCACGGTTGTGATCTGTGCGGTGATCTCCATTGCCACCGGAAGTTCTTGGACCACTTCGGCTACTGTAGGAATCGCCTTGATCGGCATCGGTGGAGCCTTGGGGATTCCCTTGGGCATGGTGGCTGGAGCCGTTCTCTCGGGAGCTTATTTCGGAGACAAGATGTCCCCGCTTTCAGATACGACCAACCTCGCTCCTGCAATGGCCGGTACGGATTTGTTCACGCACATACGATATATGGCCTATACCACGGTGCCTACAATTTTAGTGACCCTGATCGTCTTCATTATTCTCGGGTTCACATTTGACACGGAGGGTTCGACAGACACCGAGTCAATTTTGGTCTCCATAAAAGAATCCTTCAACATTAGCGCCTGGCTTTTTCTGGTTCCGGCGGTGGTGATTTTTCTGATCATTCGCAAAACCCAGCCCTTGATTGCCCTGTTGATCGGCACCTTGCTCGGAGGTGTCTTCGCCATATTTTTTCAGCCGGAAGTCCTGATTTCGGTATCCGGAGGCACAGAGCTTAATTTTCAAACGGTATACCAGGGCATTATGAATGCTATAACAGTAGATACTTCAATCGCCTCGACCAACGAGTCGCTCAATGAACTTTTCTCCTCTGGTGGAATGTACGGCATGTTGGAAACGATTTGGCTGATCATTTGTGCCATGGTCTTCGGCGGAATCATGGATGCCATAGGAGCCTTATCAACGATCAGCGCGGCACTGCTCAAGCTGGCTCATACCACCTTCGGGCTGTTCGCAAGCACAGTGACAACCTGTCTTGCCCTGAATGTTACCGCCTCTGATCAGTACCTGGCCATTGTGGTGCCCGGAAAAATGTTCAGCAAAGCATACGAGGAAAAGAACCTGGCCCCTGAGAATTTGAGCCGCACCCTTGAAGATTCAGGTACAGTAACCTCCGTCCTTGTACCCTGGAACACCTGTGGAGCCTATCAGTCTGGTGTTCTCGGCGTAGGCGTGGATCAGTACTTCTTTTATGCGATTTTCAACTGGCTGAGTCCATTCATGACTCTGACCTTCGCTGCTTTCAAAATCAAGATTCGACAATTGACAACTAAAGAGACATGAATTTAAACCAGGTCACTGTTCCATCAGTTGATGTGGAGGCATCTACTGTCTTTTACGAGAAACTGGGATTGAAGCTTATCGTTGATGCGAGACCCCATTATGTTCGTTTTGAGTGCCCTGTCGGGGATGCCACCTTCTCGGTACACCGGGTGGAGACTCTTCCTTCAGGAGAAGGAACATTCGTGTATTTCGAAGTGGATGAGCTGGATGACAAAGTTGCAGATCTGATCGAGTTCGGGATAACAATTGACGAGATGCCGGAGGACAGAAGCTGGCTCTGGCGAGAAGCCCGTCTTTTCGATCCCGATGGGAATAAAATCATTTTGTTTCACGCAGGAGAAAATCGCAAGAATCCCCCCTGGCGCGTTTCTAGTTAAAACCAAGACTAGCCTGTTCAGCGCATTTCTCTCCATCAATGGCAGCCGATATGATGCCTCCGGCATATCCAGCACCTTCTCCACAGGGATAAAGCCCCTTAATTTGAATGTGTTCAAGACTTTCTCGATCTCTGGGGATGCGTATGGGTGAAGATGTCCGGGATTCAGGCGCATGGACAACAGCTTCATTGGTCAGGTAGCCTTTCATGGAATTTCCGAAGAGTTTAAATCCTTCCTGCAGGCTCCTGTTGACAAAAGCAGGCAGAACCTCACCCATTTCGATGGGGGTAGTGCCTGGTTGGTAGGATGTTTTTGGGATCGAGTTTGAGACTTTGCCCTCGGTAAAATCCACGAGTCGTTGTGCTGGTACCTTCTGGGTTTCACCGGCCATTTTCCAGGCACGCTGTTCGATTTCCTTTTGGAATTCCAGGCCCATTAGCGGTCCGTACTGCTCGTAATTCTTCAGATCTTCAAGCCCAACTGAAACCACGATGCCCGAATTCGAGGTTGGCAGATCCCGCTTGCTTGGTGACCAACCATTGGTGACCACTTCACCCGGTGCCGTGGCGCAAGGGGCAATCACGCCTCCAGGGCACATGCAAAAGGAATAGACGCCGTGGTTTCCTACTTGTTTGACCACACTGTAGGGGGCAGGAGGGAGGTAAGGGCCCCGAACTTCGCAGTGGTACTGAATTTGATCGATGAGCTCCTGGCTGTGCTCGACCCGGACTCCAAGGGCGAAGGGTTTTGCCTCAATCGCAATTCC
>JAUIKV010000116.1 GCA_030430615.1 Bacteroidia bacterium | reverse complement strand
TGCAGGACTACAGGTATCCGGAGAGATACAAGCGAATCCCGGATTACCGCAATCAACTTATTTGGGAGCCTAAATTCAAGTTGGACGGATCGACCAAGACACTTTCCTTCTACACCTCTGACGTCAAGGGACGCTACGAGGTCGTTCTTGAAGGGTTTAACGAACATGGGAAGCCCCTCACTTTGAGAGAAGTTATAGAAGTCAGGTAAGGCGCGATTCGATTAAATCCAGGTTTTTTTTCCGATTGATCTTGCCTGAATCCGTCTCTGCGAACTTCGGCAGGAAGACTATTTCTTTGGGAACTTCCTGTTTGCCGATGCGACCCGCTGATTCCGCCTGAAAGGATTTCACCCGGTTCAAAAGTCCATTTTCGGGTTTTCCTTCAACAACAAAAACCATTCGCTCACCCAGTTCAGGGTCTTGAAAACCCGCTGCGAAAAACCTTTGGCTCAAACATTTGGAAAACTTCTGTTCAATGACCTCTGGCATGAGTTTCAACCCCCCTGAATTTATTACGTTGTCAATTCGACCGTTCCAGATGAAGCTGTGCTCTGAGATCAATTCGACGAGATCATTGGTCACGATCTCATTGTCGGATATCCTGGGACATCGCACAACCAGGCAACCTCGTGCATCCTTGTAAAAGGAAACCCCCGGCAAAGCTGTATAAGACTCGCCGAAGCGTGATGGGTTCTCGGAAATCATCTTTTCGCTTGCGCTCTTATTCAAGGGGCGCACGGCGATATGTGTTATGGTTTCAGTCATGCCATAAGTGGCATAGACTCTCGTCGGCGCAGATTCGATCTTTTCCTGTAATTTCCAATTCACCGAAGCACCACCCACGATTAAAGTTTTGATTCTGTCCAGGTAGTTCAGATTGTTTTCGAGCTGGATCGGGATCATAGCCGCAAAATCATAGCGAGCCACCTTCTCGAGATCAAGTTGAATCGCAGGCTCAACCCCTTCCAGCTGCCATCCCAGGGTCATGGCCCGCACCAACATCATTTTTCCGGCTATGTAATCCAGCGGTAGGCAAAGAAGCGCTCTCGTGCCTTCGCCCAAGTCAAACAACCGGGCTGTGGCTCGTGCTGATTCTATCATTTGCTCCCGGCTGAAAGCAATAGTTTTGGGAGCACCCGTGGAACCCGAAGTCTTCACAAGGATTTTCTTGCCAGCAACCCAGGAACGCAGCAGACCGGAACCTTTTGGATGGTTTTGATCCATAAATTCGATCCATTCTGCCTCAGTACCGAATGATTTGCCGTCAAATGTGAAACTGCTATGGATCCCGGGAACACTCATTCCTTTTCTTCGACAATTTTGCCAGCTAGGCGTCGTTTCCAATCTTTCCATTGGTACTTGCGCGACAGGAAAAAAATCGCAAGAGGGTAAACCACGAGCAAAGGCAACAGCATCTCAATCCCCAGTGAGGGCTCAGACTGATCCACCAACAGGGCGTCCGTTTGAAATACCGCCCAGTCTACAGTTACAATTGTCGCCGCAACTATGTTATTGGCCGCATGCATCCCCAGTGCAAGTTCGGTTCCCTGATCCAGAAGAGTGATAATTCCGAAGAGAAAACCAGTGCCGATATAATAGAGCAAGATCAATGACCCCAGCTTCTCAACTTCCGGATTAAAGGCGTGCAACAGTCCGAAACCGACAGAGGTCAGGATAAGAGGCGCCCAGGCGTTTTTAAACAACAAACCTATTCCCTGCATGAGATAGCCTCTGAAAAGAAGTTCTTCGAAACTGGTTTGGAACGGAATAAAAACAAACGACACAACCACCAGGATGACAAAAGGGACCAACTTGAAATTATTGATAAAATCCTCCGGATGAGCCATATAGTCCAAAAATATCAATAAAATAGAAACAAGGAACCAAAACGAAAACCCCAGTACAATTCGATTCCAATCCACTGTTTTTCTCGAGCTTACAAGGCTTTTTACACTTCTGTGATGAACGGTCCTCACCCCCAAAAGGAGAAAAACCAATCCTCCGATGAATGAAAAAATGATCAGGAGCAGGTAAAGGTTTGAATTGATCCCAAGACCTACAAAGGCGCTCTCTGCCGCCTCAATCCAAGTCTGGACATTATCCGCTTTCATGTAGGAAAAGACAAACAACGGAATCACTCCTACGAATTGCCAACCGAGAAACACCAGAAAAAGCGTTGCCAGGTACCTCCACCATTCGTTTCGGCCCTCAAATGCCATTTGAATAAATCGCGTATTGCCCATGAATTCCTTTTAACTATATCGAAAGTACTATTATTCAACAAATAATCGATCCGTATCCCCCCATTTCAAGTTGGGATCATAATATAAAGCTCCTTGGTCCACCATCAGAGGAGACGGAATGTTATTTGTAAAAAGACCTCCAGTCCCAAGACCCTGAGGCATTGGATTGCCAAGGGAGTAGGTGTATTGAGCGATCGCATTCAATCCTATGTTGCTCTCCAGGGCCGAAGTGATCCACCATCCGACATCATACTTGCGGCAGAGATCGATCCAGTGGTTGCACACCTTGATACCACCGACCAGGCTTGGCTTGAAAATCAAATACTGCGGTTTTACAAAATTTAGCAATTCTTCTCTTTTTTTTGCCTCAGTGAGCCCTATCAATTCTTCATCGAGGGCAATGGGAACAGGGCTTTCTTCGCATAATTTCGCCATCTGTTCAAGTTGCCCTTGCCGGATGGGTTGCTCTATGGAATGTATGTCTAACTCCGAGAGCCTTTTTAGTTTCTCCATGGCCTCAGCAGGCGAAAAAGCTCCGTTGGCATCCACTCGAATTTCAATGTCCTCAGCACTGAAATTTTTTCGGATCGAACCCAGCAGATCCATCTCCGCATCAAAGTCAATGGCACCTATCTTGAGTTTGATCACTTTAAAGCCTGAATTCAGCTTGTTGCGAATTTGAGATTCCATGAATTCCTTATCTCCCATCCAAACAAGGCCATTAATAGGAATCGGGTCATCTCCCCGGGTAAATTCGGACGGATACAGTTCAAACATAGATTGTGCTTCCAAAGACAAAAAAGCCTGTTCCAATCCAAAGAGAATAGACGGATACTCCTCAAGTCTTTCCATGCACCATTCCTTGCCTTTGTTAATGTTTCTCATCAACCAGGACATGCAAGCTTCAAAATCAGGCCGGTCATCGTGGCTCAGGCCTCTGAACAGTCCCACCTCTCCTATTCCGGTTGATCCTTCACTCTCAATTTTTATGAAATAGGTTTCCTTTGTGTTGAGAACACCCCTTGAGGTCCCTCCCGGGACCTTGAATATCAAATCATATCGGGCAAATTTCAGCTTCATTTTTAACTTCGGAGATTCGGCTTTCCGGCTCAAAATACGAGACACAAATATAATCCGAATTACCCTGGATTCGAACGAACTCTCTTGCATTTCCCATAAAATGCTTATATTTAGGATATTGAATTCATTTTCGGCTATGAAAAGGATTTATGCCCTCTTACTCTTCAGTCTTTTGGTGGCCACGCATAGTGCGAAAGCGCAAAATGCACTGGTTCAGAATCTGCCTACTTCAGGAGGAGAAGTTGTCTTTACAAAAGTAAAGGAGCTAAAAGAGCAGGATATCCAGTTTCATATGAACAATGTCCAGGAATGGTTCGTGCAGAACCAGTTCCCATTTGAGCAGGTTGAGGAATACGACTATTCAAGAGACAAGGTGCAAGGCCGCGGAACCGTTGAGGTTCTCTGGGGTCCCAATAATTTTGAGCAATATTTCAAGAAACTGAAATTCGACATACTGGTAGTTGTCAAAAATGACAGATATCAATACCGTTTTGATCATTTTGTAGTCCAGGACGGGTCTCGTGAAGCACAGTTGGAAATCTATCAATCCGACACCAGGCTCGGAGGTCGCTACAATCCTGCTTTTTACAACGAGATCGATCATAAAATGAACGACTTGATCGAAAGCCTTCATACCTCATTGACAAAAGACTGATTCCAAAAAAAACTAATTGTTTTCTTTTCGAATCTGTGCGATCCATCCCCCACCGCCCGTGAGAGTCATGTGCAAAGAATCATTCTTTTTGACTTCTATCATCTCTCGCTTGTAGTCCTCGGCGTAATTCTTTGCGTTGACTCCGTCCTTGAAAGACTCCATTTCGTAAGGCCCTTCGGACAAGAAATCAAGCCGGATATCAAATTCCCTGGGGGCATCATCCGTCATAGCAGCGAGAAACCAGTTTTCGCCCTTTCTGCGCGCTATCACCACATAGTCTGAGACTGCCGCTTCAATCACCCGGGTTTCATCCCAGGTAGTGGGAATGGAAGTGATAAAGTCCACAGTTTCCTGCTCCTGCCTGTATCTTGAAGGAGATTCACACAGCATTTGCAAAGGAGCCTCATAAACAACATACATGGCCAGCTGATGACATCGTGTTCCGAGGCTCATGGGTCTGAAAAAATTCGCAGAAAAATTCTTGCTGTGCTTGTTGACCATCGCTCCCGGGGTAAAATCCATGGGTCCGGCCGCCATCCGGGTAAAGGGTATGGTCAGGTTGTGCTCGGGGTTGATGTCAGCACTCCATTTGTTGTTCTCATTGCCCTTGACTCCTTCGTAGTTGATAATATTCGGCCATACTCTTTCCATCCCGGCCGGTTTGAACGCTCCGTGAAAATCAACTAGAAGTTCGTATTTTGACGCCGTTTCGGCTATTTCTTCATACGACTTTACCATTGTCTGGTCATTGCGCTGCATGAAATCGACTTTGATTCCAACCGCGCCCCAACTGCTGTAGAGTTTTAGAATCTCCTCGAGATTTTCATTAAGTGGCTTCCAAAGTACCCACAGAATAATGCCTACATTTTTCTCCTTGCTGTATTCGATTAGCTCAGGCAGGTCTATTTCGGGGTTCCAATCGAGAATTTCTGTAGTCGACTTCGTCCATCCTTCATCAAGTATGACGTATTCAATTCCATTTTCAGAAGCAAAGTCAACATAGTATTTGTAGGTTTCGGTATTCAATCCGGCCTCGAAATCGACCCCGTAAATGTTATTGGCATTGTACCAATCCCAGGCGACCATGCCGGGCCTGATCCATGAAGTGCCCTCAATCTTGCTCTGACCTGACAACTGGGTGACGAGGTTGCTCTCAATGAAGGTTCGGTCGTCATCACTGATCATAAACACCCTCCAGGGGTAGGCTCTCGATCCCGATACTTCAGCTATATATTCGGCTTCTTTCGATAGGATTTGGTTGCGATCAGGAGAATTGTTGACATCCGGGATGGCCTCCAGGACAAATTTTGGAAACATCGCTTCAAAATCCATGTCCTTTTCAAACTTCAAAAACATGCCCGGATAATCATGCAGCGAGGCTTCGGTAATCAACACCTTGCCAGATCCGGCATCGAAAAGAACGGGGAGTGAGCAAAATTCCCCTTTTTTGAAATCCGCTCCAGTCTTTTTCAAATAAATACGTTCGTTATGCGAATACATTGATTCCTCCTGGGGAAAATAAGACATAGTATTTCCAGGAAAGGACACAAGCATCTTCTCAGTCTCAACAACGCGAGATTTTTTGCTTCCATCAATGAATCTGTAGGCAATGCCATCGTCAAATGCCCGAAAAACAAGACTGTAATTACCTGCCATCTCTAGGGTCATCTCATTATATCGACTTGTAATTACCGCGTCTTTATTAGGAACCACAGGCTTAATTTGCATTTCATGAAATTTCGTGTCGACAGATCTCAGTTTCGGATTCACTCCAAGGATCCTATTTTGGTCAAGTGTCATTCCAACTTCAACCTGATTGATGATTTCCTGTCCGTCCAAAGAGGCGCTCCATTTAATTTCTTTGTCAATCATTACAAGGAAACTCAGTCTGCCATTCGGCGATTCCAAAGGATAGTTTTGCGCATATGAGTTGAAGTTGGACAGAAAGGAAATAAAAAATAGCAGAACAAAGGGTCGAATTACGAATCTGGACATATGAAACGAATTTGGTGAATAGATACCTTTAAAGTTTAAAGGTAGCAGAAAACAGTCTTTTAATCTAAGTAGATAGCTATTTTTTGGGTGATAAAATCATGTGGCCTCCATCATTCAACTGAGATCAGTTTTCATGAAATTTCTTCTGTTTTTTTTCCTATAAATAGTAACTTTGCGCCTTTCGGCCCTCGTAGTTCAACGGATAGAATAAGAGTTTCCTAAACTTTAGATCCAAGTTCGATTCTTGGCGAGGGTACATTCTCAACCGGTGAAGGTTCAGCAATCTTCACCGGTTATTTTATCTTCGCTAGAACCAACCCGCTCACGAATTCCTTACTCATGAAAACGAACGCCTCGTGGCTCGTTATAGTCTTTTGCTTATGCCATTCTACCCCGGCTCAACAGGAGAGATGAAATTCACTTTGAGCGGGCAAATTCGGACAGCTTCAAACAATGAAAGTATGCAGAGATCGTCGAATTGAGGGAAAACTTCCGACTTGAAATTTTCTAATCAGATTTTGATGATGCCCAGGAGGTATTTGCCTTCGATATTGTTTAGAACAAGAGTTTTGCTCTGACGGGTTTCATTCTTTGTGCCGTAATTCCTGAAGACGGTATAGCGCAATGCCAGGGGAGTTCGTGACTCTTGTTTTGGTGATTCAATATTAACCTGCCATTTTCCGGGTTCGGCGTCAATAAGGAAAAACTCCTCGGTATTGAATCCCTGTATGCTCTCCTGTTCGATTCGTGCTCCATTTTCAAACTTCCGGTGCGACCATACGAAGAACTTCTTTTGGGGGTTTACAAATTGCAAATCAAATTCAGCTTCACGATCATTGTAGTCGACAACCACCCGAACGTCGTAATTCATAGGTGTCTGGTAATAACTTGGCAGACCTTGAGTATCCAGCTTATTCTTATGTTGAAGAATCAATCTTTTCATCTCGCTGTTGAGGGGCTTTTTGAGTCCTTCAAAATTAACACTCGGATAGTCTCCGTCTTTCATCTTCCGATACATATCGAGTGATTTCTGATACTGATGATTCTCGCTCAGGATCAGCGCCAGGTCCCTATACGATTGTGACTCGCCTGGTTTTAAAAGGAGGACGTGCCCGTAAATCCGGCGCGCCAGGTTAAAGTCTTTTCTGTCCTGAAGCAGCATGCCTGCATAACGCAAGTATTCAACATCATTTGGGTTCAATTCCAAAATATTGAGAAGAATTTTCTTTGACAGTTCTGCATTTCCCCATTTCACCATAGCATCGGAAACATCGACGAAGTACTGAAAGTCATCGAGGTAGGAATTCCTCTGAGTCATGTAGAGGGTGTAGGCCTCCTCAGCGTTTTTTACCTTTTTGAATTCTTTCAGGTAATCACCCATTGGCTCGGTTTTAATGCTGGTGACCGTTTCGTTGTAGATGTTCCCCCTGGCCATGGCTGAATTGGATTGTCCGGTCTTTCCTGATTTAGCACCGGTTCTTGTCTTTGTATAAATCAAAATCGCTCCTCCACGGGCGAGCGTTCCGTATTTATTGGTTGCCGCCAATCCTCGAAGGACAGTTATTTTATCTACATTGTTTGGATCAATGTGCCAGGTAGACAAGGTGAGGCCGCCTGATGCGCTGTTATTGACGCCCAGCGGAATATCGTCGACGACTATCAAAGGATTTTTAGTTCCGGCGGCTAATGTTTGCACTTGCCTCAGT
>JAUIKV010000115.1 GCA_030430615.1 Bacteroidia bacterium | reverse complement strand
GTTTGAGCTGGAAGATGCCAACGGTGAGCTTCTGAAATTTGTAGAAGGAGTTGAGGAGCTTGAGGCACTTGAAAAAGAAGCGAAAAGAACAGTGTCACAAGCCAAGAGAGATGCCTGGATTGACTACATAAAACCCATGGTCCAGGAGAGGGCAACCCTGATGCAGCTCATGGAGCGGGCCGCTCGAAAAAGTGAGAACTCCATCTTCATCGACAAGCTCAAACGAGAGCTGGCAGAGATCGACGAGCCTATTCGCAAAAATATTCTAACCGCGGCACGAAGGTCGCTGATCTATCTCAAGGACGAGGATTTCGAAGAGAAGGAAATCCTTCAAAACTGGATCAAAGAGTACATGGCTGTTCAGAACACGCGTTATAATGATCATCTCTACAGTGAGTTGGACGGTAAGGCGACAAACATTGTTGAAGTCGAACCCGAATACGATGATGAAAAGGAAGAGGTAGATGCCCGAATCGTCTTGAGAGACAACTTTGACGCCCTGCTAAGCAAGCACAAGGAGATCCTGATCTTTGGTGAGGACTCGGGTAAGATCGGGGACGTGAACCAGGGACTTGAGGGTCTTCAGAACAAGCACGGAGAAGAGCGGGTCTATGATACGGGCATCCGGGAAGCGACGATCATCGGCCAGGGCATCGGGATGGCAATGCGGGGCCTGCGACCCATTGCAGAGATACAATACCTGGACTATCTGTTCTACGCGACTCAGGTGCTGACAGACGATCTGGCCACCTTACGCTACAGAACCTTTGGAAGGCAGGTGGCGCCATTGATCGTGCGTACACGCGGGCATCGCCTGGAAGGCATCTGGCACTCGGGATCACAAATGGGCAGCCTGCTCAACCTTCTTCGGGGCGTTTATGTGCTCGTGCCCCGGAACATGACAAAAGCTGCGGGCTTCTACAACACCCTTATACGCTCTGACGAGCCAGGCTTAATAATAGAAAATCTCAATGGATATCGTCTCAAGGAAAGGGTTCCTGAGAACCTCGGAGAATTCACCACCCCGATAGGACAAGTCGAAGTCATCAAGGAAGGCAGTGACATCACCCTGGTGTCATATGGTTCAACCCTGAGGCTGGTAGAAGAGGCCTCGACGGACCTTTCACAAGTGGGCATTGACGCCGAGATCATAGACGCTCAGAGCCTCCTGCCGTTCGACCTGGATCAGGAAGTATTGCTCAGCATTCAAAAGACCAATCGACTCGTAGTGATTGACGAGGACATACCGGGGGGAGCATCCGCTTACCTCCTCGATGAGATCGTCAACAAACAGGGCGCCTATTTCTATTTGGACAGCAAGCCGACTACGATAACGGCCAAAGCGCACAGACCTGCATATGGAACGGATGGTGACTATTTCTCAAAACCTTCGGTCAACGATATTTTTGAAGGCGTCTACAAAGTCATGCACGAAAGTGACCCGGTTAAATACAAGAGCCTCTATGCCTGAATGGGGTAACTTTGGTCACAGAACAGTTAAATATTGTTAACAAACTCATTCAACTTCAATATTTTAAAGTAATTTTGCCTGCACAAGTTCTAATGAATAGAACCTATCCTCATTGATGACCACGCCTTAAACAAAGGGGAAAAATGCACAAAAAGCCGATTTTACTAACTCTTGTATTGAGCCTGTTTCTGAACTTTAACAGCTTCAGTCTTTCCTATCATATTTCAGGCCCCAGTGAAGTGCATCCGCCCAAAGTCATTCTCGATGATTTTGCGAGTTATTCCAAAGATCTTTACGAGGCGCTTGATGAGCCTGCTCTGAATTACAAGGCCTTCGTAACCGCTTTGAAAGGGTTTGTGAAACTACAAATGGAGGATAAAATCCAGAACACCGAGTATCTCACGGTCATTGACATGAGTCGATCGGCCAATGACCACCGTTTCTTCGTGATCAATTTGTCTGAAAAGAAAATCGAGCATAAAAGCGTAGTTGCGCATGGCAGAAATTCCGGTGGTGAGTTTGCCCGGCATTTCTCAAACAAAGAAGGCTCTTTTAAAACGAGTCTGGGCTTTTACAGGACCGCTGAAACCTATCACGGCAAACACGGGTTGTCGTTGCGACTCGATGGTCTTGAGAACTCAAACAGCAACGCGCGCGACCGCGCCATCGTGATCCATGCAGCCGATTATGTATCCCAGCATTTTATCGAGAAATTCGGAAGATTGGGAAGAAGCCTGGGCTGTCCATCCCTTCCAAAGGAGGGTTATGATCAAATCGTAGAGCGCATCAAGGAGGGGACCGTTCTCTTTATCTATTATCCTGAAGAACAATATCTCAGCAATTCTTCAATTGCCAACCACAAATTCACAGAAGGCATTAACGGTTAACCAGTCATTTACTAACCAGTCGTTTATTGATTTTAGTTACCAGCGCCGGACCTTCATAGATAAATCCTGTGTACAATTGCACCAGGTCCGCACCGGCTTCGAGCTTTTCAATGGCATCCTCAGCACTGTGGATACCCCCTACCCCGATTATTGGAAAGGCTTTGCCAGATTTTTCCGAAAGAAATCGAATCACTTCTGTGGATCTCTCTCTAACCGGCTTCCCACTCAAGCCGCCGGTCTCCTCTTTATTTTTTGAGTGCAGACCTTCCCGCGACAGGGTGGTATTGGTTGCAATGACACCAGCGATACCCGTTTCCTTCACTATGTCTATGATATCCAGCAACTGATCGTCCGTCAGATCAGGTGCGATCTTCAGAAGAATAGGCTTGGGATGGCTCTTTGCCCTGTTCTGCTCCTCAAGAGCACTAAGCAAGGCCGTCAGGGGCTCCTTGTCCTGGAGCTCTCTCAAATTAGGGGTATTGGGCGAACTCACGTTGACCACGAAATAGTCCACCACGTCGAAGAGCTTTTCGAAACAGATCAGGTAATCCTCCGTGGCCTTCTCATTGGGGGTGACTTTGTTCTTCCCTATATTCCCTCCGATGATGACGTCACTTCTTCTGTTTTTAAGTCGCGCGGCGACCTCATCCACTCCGTCATTGTTGAATCCCATGCGATTGATTATCGCCTCGTCTTCTTTCAGTCGAAATAAACGTTTCTTGGGATTTCCCGGTTGAGGTTTTGGCGTCACAGTTCCTATTTCCACAAAACCGAATCCATACTGGGCAAATTCGTCAAAGAGCAGCGCGTTCTTGTCAAAGCCTGCAGCCAGTCCTACCGGGTTTTTGAATTTCAACCCGAACAGCTCGCGCTCCAGTGAAGGATGCTCAAAACCAAACCTCGATTTGACGATCTGCCCGGCCAAGGGCAATCTGAACAGGTTTTTGATCATTCCAAAAGTGAAGTGATGAACCTCCTCAGGATCAAACTGGAACAAAATCTTGCGGACAACAGATTTGTAAAAACTCATAAGTGGGGAGTTCTGTGGGATTATTCTAACGCAACTCTGCTTTGAACTCACGCTCAAAGCCCTGCTGCAGCTTTTTCATTATTTTGTCAATCTGCTTGTCGGTCAGGGTTTTGCTTTTATCCTGAAGTATGAAGCTGAGGGCATAAGACTTCTTTCCCTCCGGCAGCTTGTCTCCCAAATAAACATCGAACAGGTCGACCTGTTTGAGCAGCTTCCTCTCAGCCTGCTTCGCAAAATCATGAAGGTCCACAAAGCTCACTTCCTCGTCGAGCAAAAGTGCCAGATCTCTCTTGACCTCGGGATGTTTGGGAAGTTCTTCCACCTTGATCTGACTGCCCTCTATGCTCTCCATGACATGCGCCCAGTCAAAATCCGCGAAAAGCACCTCCTGCTTGATGCCGAAAGACTTGAGGATGCCCGGTTTGACTACACCGAATTCAACAAGTTTCTTTTTCCCGAAATATATGGCAAGACCCTCAGAGATCATGTCGTTCTTCATCTTTCCGTATCGCGTACCTTTTACGCCGAGTCTTTCAAGCAGTCCTGCGACAACACCCTTCATATAGAAAAAATCAGATGCCTGGGATTGAAGCCCCCAGTGGTCTCCGGCTCGATTTCCGGTGAACACCAGTGCCAGGTGCTTATTTTCGACGTAACCCGAATCGTATTTGTGGTAAGTATTTCCGAATTCAAACAACCTGAAGTTCGATGACTTCCTGTTGAGATTGTAAGCAGTTGACTCCAGCAAGCCAAAAAGCATAGACTGGCGCATCACTGACAGGTCCTTGCTCAAGGCGTTCAGTATGGTTACGTTGCGATCCTCGGTTATGCTTTCTGAGAGCGAACTGTAATCAGGTCGTGTCAGGGAGTTGCTCATCGATTCATAAATCCCGTTCGAGATCAAAAACTCCGATGTGACCATGTCCACTTTTTCCGGGTTCAAACCCGGGGAAGTTTCCACTGAGGTCTTGATCTTCTCCGGAATCTCGACATTGTTGTAGCCATAAACCCGGAGTATCTCCTCCACGACATCAGCCTCACGTGTGACATCCACGCGATAGGCAGGCACGGTCAGACCGAGGCCTGACTCGGTTTGACTGTCGATGCGTATGTCGAGCGAGGCGAGAATGTTTTTTATCGTATCTGTCGAAATCTCTTCCCCAATCAGGCGGAAAGCCCTTTCATAGGACAATCGAATCTGATGATCCTCAATTTTATTGGGGTAAAAGTCGATGATGTCTGAAACGATTTTTCCCTCTGCGAACTCGGCGATTAGTATGGCCGCCCTTTGAAGGGCATATTCCACGGTATTCGGATCAATTCCTCTTTCGAAGCGGAAAGAAGCATCCGTGTTCAAGCCATGGCGTTTGGCTGTTTTCCGAATTGAAATCGGGTCAAAATAGGCGCTCTCCAGGAAAATGGAGGTCGTCTCTTCGGTGACTCCGGATTTGATCCCTCCGAATACTCCACCGATGCACATCGGGTTGCTGTCGCCGTCACAAATCATGATATCCTCCTCGTGCAATTCGCGCTCTACACCGTCCAGGGTTGTGAATTTAGTTCCGGTGGGCAGCGTACGCACGCGCACCTTGTCTTTTTTGATCTTATCCGCATCAAATGCGTGCAAAGGCTGACCCAATTCGTGCAAAACATAATTGGTGATGTCCACCACGTTGTTTATCGGACTCAACCCTATTGCCCGCAAACGGTTTTGCATCCAGGAGGGGGAATCCTGTATCTTCAGGTCGGTGATCGTAATCCCACAGTACCGGGGAACCAGTTCGGAATCTTCAACTTCAACCTTGATGTTATAAGTGCGTTCATCGACGTGAAAATCGCTTACCGAAGGTGTGTTGAGCTTCTTCTTGGTCTCCTCTAACTGCAACAGTCCTGCATACAGATCCCGGGCCACGCCCAGGTGACTCATGGCATCCGCACGATTGGGCGTCAAGCCGATCTCGAACACATGGTCGCTGTACAGCTCGAATATGTCTCCCGCCGGAGTTCCAGGCTCAATGCCTTCTTCGAGAACCATGATCCCTTCATGACTCTCTCCCAGACCGAGCTCATCCTCAGCACAGATCATCCCCATGCTCACCTCTCCTCTAATCTTCCCTTTGTTTATTTTAAAGGACTCTCCCTTGATGGTATGCAGCGTGGTTCCAACGGTTGCAACCGGAACCAGCTGGCCCGCTTCCACGTTTGGGGCTCCACATACAATCTGAACCGGCTCTCCATTTCCCAGATCAACGGTTGTTACTTTCAAACGATCCGCATTGGCGTGTTTTTCGCAGGTAAGCACCTTGCCCACCACTACTCCTTCAAGCCCACCCTTGATAGACTCATAATTTTCGATCCCTTCGACTTCCAGTCCAAGGTCGGTGAGAATCTCTCCTACGCGCTCGGCGTCGAGGTCGATATTGAGAAAGTCTTTCAGCCAGTTGTATGATATTTTCATCTACGGATCCATTTTGCAGAAGTCAAATCACTCCTGTTGTCATAAGCTGCAAAGATATAATTGATAGATGACAAGACAAGAGTCATGGTCTTTTTTTTGAGCCTTTGGAGCCCTTTTTACGATTTGTCAGAATTTAATTATTTTGCAGTACGCAAATCACAATTCACTCAAATCGCCGGACAATGTCGAATCCTATCACGCGGATCTTTGATTTCGCCTATTATCAACTTGAAACTTACAACCTGAGCAAGTCCCTCGTTTCCAAGACGACCGGGCAATGGGAAGCCACTTCATCAAAAGAATTCGTGGAAAGGGCCAACATGGCGAGCCGGGGTTTGCTGAAGCTTGGGGTGAAGGCCGGAGATCGAATCGCTTTGATCTCCTCCACAAACAGAACCGAATGGAACATCATGGACATGGCCATCCTCCAGATTGGAGCGATCAATGTTCCGATCTATCCAACGATCAGTGAGGAGGATTACAAATATATTTTCAATCACGCTGAGGTCAAGTACTGTTTCCTGTCGGATGAAGAACTCTTTGCCAAGGCGAATGCGATAAAATCCCAGGTGAAGAGTTTGAAAGGAATTTACTCCTTTGAAGCGGTTTCAGGGTGTGATCTGTGGGAGGATGTCTTTACGTTGGGATCGGATCCTGCATTGCAAGAGAAAGTGGACAAATTAAAAGACAGCGTGAAACCGTCCGACCTGGCTACAATCATCTATACCTCGGGAACCACGGGGGTCCCAAAAGGGGTCATGCTCTCACATAGCAACATCGTCTCCAATGTGCTGGACAGCATTCCCAGACTCCCCATCGTTAAAGGGCAAAGCACGGTTTTGAGCTTTCTCCCGGTGTGTCACGTCTTCGAGCGAATGCTCCATTATCTCTACATCTACAGTGGGATCACCATTCATTACGCCGAATCCATCGAGAAAATTGCGGATAATGTGAAAGAAGTGAAACCCAACTTCATGAGCGTTGTGCCAAGGCTTCTTGAAAAAATCTACGACAGCATCATTGGGAAAGGAGCTGAACTCACCGGCATCAAGAGGCGGCTATTCTTCTGGGCCGTTGAAGTAGGCTTGAAATACGAGCCCTATGGACGCAACGGCTGGTGGTATGAGAAACAATTGGCTCTGGCAAACAAATTGATCTTCAGCAAATGGAGAGAGGCCCTCGGAGGCAACCTCACCACCATGGTGTCGGGATCCGCCGCCCTGCAACCCCGACTGACACGCATCTTTGCGGCTGCGGGCATGCAGGTCATGGAAGGCTATGGCCTTACCGAAACCTCGCCCGTGGTTTCGGTCAACATGTATGCCAATGGCCTCTTTAAAGTAGGAACCGTGGGCAAGGCCATCGACAATGTAGAGATCAAGATCGCCGAAGACGGCGAAATACTCATCAAAGGCCCCAATGTGATGCAGGGGTACTACAAAGATCCGGAGAAAACTGCCGAGGTTATGACTGGTGACTACTTCCATACCGGGGACAAAGGAGAGCTTGACAAAGACGGATTTTTAAGGATCACCGGAAGAAAGAAAGAGATCTTCAAGACCTCGGGCGGAAAGTACATTGCTCCTACCCTGCTTGAGAATCAAATGAAACAATCGAGATTCATCGAACAAATCCTGGTGATCGGCGAGGGTCAAAAAATGCCGGCCGCGATCGTGCAGCCCAATTTTGACTTTGTCAGGGAATGGGCGCGCAGGCATGATGTGAAGCTTGGTGAGACCATCGAAGAAATTGCCGGAAACAAGGAGGTTCACGACCGTATCATGGAAGAGATCGAAGAAGGAAACAGCCATTTTGGCAAGTGGGAGACCATCAAAAAAATTGAGATCGCCCCCGAGGTCTGGTCGGTTGACAATGATTTGCTCACACCAACCTTCAAACCGAAAAGAGAAGTGATCCTAAAGCGGTACAAGCACCTGTACGACAGGATTTACGGATCGTGAGGCGTCATCGACCCT
>JAUIKV010000114.1 GCA_030430615.1 Bacteroidia bacterium | reverse complement strand
TCTGCGATCACCTTGTTGCACTCTATTTTGTCGACAACCCGGTCAAACATGACCAGTGGAACTCCATTGCGAATTAGGTCTGTGAAATGCCGGTAATCATCACGCTCTTCAGTCTCTTTGCTGATAGAGAGGATGATGCCATCAACCACTCCATTGGCGAGCATCTCAAGATTAAGGATTTCTTTCTCATAAGATTCATTCGACAGGCAAATCATCACATTATATCCTTTCTCGTTGGCCAACTGCTCAATTCCTGAAATGACTTTCGTGAAGAAGTGATGAACAATCTCAGGGAGAATCACCCCTATAGTCTTTGTTTTCTGATTTCTAAGATTCAGAGCAAGGCTGTTGGGTTTATAATTATAGGATTTGGCAAACGCCTTGATTTTTTCCTTGACTTCAACGCTTATCTCGTGACTGTCCTTTAAAGCCTTCGAAACAGTTGAGATTGACACGTCAAACTCCTTAGCGATTTTTTTCAGCGTTATTTTTTGTTTCATCCTTCAACAGCTTGACTACCCCAAATCTTGTGTGCATGATTGGAAAGCTAAAAGTAAGGAATTTTTATTGTCGCTTTAATTCGATTCTAAATCAGAAAAATTTCAACTTTGAAGATTTCGTATTCATTTGACCATTTTGTAAATGAATATTTATTAAAGGAAATATTATTCAATAAAAATGACAATGATTTTCTTCAAACAAATGAATCGTACTCTAACGTTTGCGTAAAAAAACCTGCTGGATTGACAATTTTTCGGACGCCACCACTGGTGATAATCAAATCATTTTGAGGTTGTTGACTTCCTGTGTAGTCAGGTGACGCCAAACCCCACGAGCAAGATTCTTTTTGGTGAGACCGGCGAAAATCACCCGATCGAGTTTGGTCACCTTATAACCGAAATGTTCAAAGATTCGGCGCACGATCCTGTTTCTTCCTGAATGAATCTCGATACCGACCTCGAACTTGGGCTTGTTCTCGATATAGGAGATCTTGTCTACGAAAACCATTTTACCGTCAAGCACGAAGTTTTGAGAAATGGCCTGCAGATCACTCATTGACAGCTTCTTGTCAAGCGTGACGTGATACAGTTTCCTTACCTGGTGCTTTGGATGCGTGAGTTTTTTGGCCATTTCCCCGTCATTGGTGAACATGAGAAGACCTGTGGTCATGCGGTCGAGTCTCCCTACGGGATAAATTCTCTCTTTGGACGCGGTGCGGATCAACTCCATGACCGTTTTCCTGTTCCGCTCATCATCCATGGTGGTGATGTAATTCTTGGGCTTGTTCAGCAATACATATCGCTTGGCTTCGGGCGAGATAACAGCTCCGTCGAACCGAACCTCGTCACCGGGCTGCACGCGAAAACCGAGTTCGGTAATGGTTTTCCCGTTGACACTGGCGCTGCCCGCCTGTATGAAAGTGTCTGCCTCACGGCGTGAGCAGATTCCCGCATTGGCGATGTATTTATTCAGGCGGATGCCTTTGGGTTCATCTGCCGAACCGCTTTTAGAAGGTTGCTTTTTGAAGTTTTTTATTTTTTGAGGATGGGGTCTGAAGTTCTTATCCCTTTTTTTTCCATGTCGTCCTCCCGACGAGTTGTTCTTCGAAGTCATCTTGAAAATTTTTGCAAAAGTACTAAATAGCAGAGGATTAATTGCACGCAAGCAGCAGAATTATCCGACCTGCAGAATTCGTTTGATGATCACTGAGGTGTCGAGCAGCACAATGCTCAGCACACCCAGAAGAATCAGGAGCTTGATCAGGTTATGCAGGATGACATAGTGCTTTTTGGTCTCGGCCTTCCAAACGAGAAAAAGAAATGGCAGCGAAAAGATTCCCGCCAGGTAAAAATAGTATTTCATCATCCCCATCTCGGGGTATTTCCAAAGAAAGTAAATGGGGTTCAACGTAAGCAAAACGAGGAGTGTGATCAACATTTTGGTGAATCGCTCTCCGTATTTGACAGCAATGGTCTGGTAGTTCTGAACGATGTCGCCTTTGATGTTTTCCAGGTCTTTCAACAGTTGCCGAATCATCAGCACAAAAAACAAGTAGGCTGCAAAGGTGAATATGAGCGCTGAGAAGTTTTTATAGTAAACAAAGACGGCAAAAAAGGGCAGGATTGAAAGAATTGCCGATGAGAAAAGACCTGTCAAAGGATACTTTTTCAGTTTATGCGAATAGAGCCAGATCAGGAAAATGTAAAATGCGAAGAATACAGCGGCTCTCCAGGAAACCAGGAATCCAAAAGCGACCCCGACAAAGTTCAACAGGAAATAGATACGTATTTTCGTTTCCTGACCGACGATGCTGTCAATTCGTGATTTGAGGGGCTTATTTATCTGGTCGGTTCGGGTGTCGTAAAAATTGTTGATGATGTATCCGGCAGCTATGACGCAGATGGTGGCCAGCACGATAAAATAGAGATCGAGATTCAGAACGATCTCTTTCAGGGGCTTTTCCGGGGAGAAAATGAATATTGCTGCAAGGTACTGTGCCAGGACGATAACAGCAATGTTGTACCCGCGTACAACAGACAACATGCTCAGAAACTTGTATAGGAAAGAGTATTTTTTCTTTTTCTGAGGATGCTGAGTTTGCTCCTTTGGGCCAGGTACCATAATATTTGCGGGATTGCTACTAATTTGCGGAGAATGCTACTAAAACCTGTAGACAAGTTCCAGCTTGTAGTCCTTCAGCGCCGATTTTGCTTTGTCGTAGTCCTCAGTAAACCCGAGTATATAACCCCCTCCACCGGAACCGCAGAGTTTCAGGTAGTAGTCATTTGACTCGATGCCCTGTTGCCACAGCTTATGGAATGAATTCGGAATCATGGGCTTGAAGTGTTTCAAGACCACCTTGGACAGCTTTTTCACATTGCCGAACAAAGAAGTGACGTCGCCTTTGAGGAAATCATCTATGCATCTGTCGGTATATCGCGCAAAATCCTGGTCGATCATCTTTCTGAAACCTTCGTTCTTCATTTTGTTCATGAAGATGTTGACCATGGGTTCTGTTTCTCCGATAATTTCGGAGTCCAGGAGGAAAACAGCTCCTTTGCCTTCCGCCTGTGAAGGTATTCCCGTAGGCTCGAGGTTGTCTTTGGAGTTGATCAATATCGGTAGGCTCAGATAGGAATTCAACGGGTCCAGCCCTGAACTTTTGCCGTGAAAAAAGGATTCCATCCTGGAAAAGATCGATTTGAGCTTCAACAGCTTGTCTCGTGTCAAATTCTCCAAAACCGTGATCTTGTCATTGGCGTACTTGTCATAAATGGCAGCAACCAATGCACCCGAGCTTCCAACGCCATAACCCTGGGGGATGCTCGAATCGAAGTGCATGTTCCTCTCGATATCCCTCTTCATTTCGTCCAGTCTGAGACTGACATCAGCATCGTTCAAGTCTTGAAGGTATTGGTAAAAGGCCCGAAGCTTCTCATTAGATTCCCGTGCCCGATCACTCGGGTCATCTGAAATGATGAGGGAGCCCTGGTAAGAATTGTAGGGGATCGCAAGACCCTTGGAATCTTTTATGATCCCGTATTCTCCAAAGAGAAGAATTTTTGCGTAGAAAAGAGGTCCTTTCATATTTGTGAGGTTTTACCCCGACTAATTTCGCTTACAAAGATACGATAAAATACAGTTTCATCTCGAATACAGGTTATTAGAACGAAAAGAAACTAAATTAATTACATGATTTCTTTGGCTCCGTCACCTGTATGATCCGAAATATAGTGATTATTCTGACAGAAACGCGCCAAATCTTTTTCAATGAAAGCGTCTACATTGTCTTTCTCTCTTTTTGGGTATAGCAGGTGCACATTGGCACCGGCATCCAAAGTAAAGCAGAGTTTGCTCCCTGTTTCCATGCGGTAGGACCATATGCGTTCAATGATCTCGAGTGTGTTCGGACGCATCAAAATAAAATAGGGAGAGGATGTCAGCATCATGGCATGAAGAGACAGGGCTTCTTTTTCAACGATCTCAACAAAGGCATCGAGATCACCGGCTCTAAGCACAGGAATCAATTCGCTCAGGTGATTCTCTGCCTGTCGGAATCGGGCTTCAGAAAAGGGATGACCCTTCATCAAACCATGACCAATTGTGCTGGACACCTGCTTGACTCCCTTGTCAACAAGCAGGATGGTGTCCTGGTAATCCTTGAACACTTCATCGACCACGTAGGGGTAGACTACCCCGAAAAGATCGGAACTCGATTCGATTTCTTTGTGCTCACCCCAAACAACAAGAGGACCTTCAATGCTTCGAGAAGCGCTACCCGATCCAAGCCTGGCAAGAAACGAAGCCTTCTCTTTGAAATACTCATCTGAAACTGTAGGATCGAGCTCCTTTTCAAGGCTCATCAAACAGAGTGCGAGCGCGCTCATGCCGCTGGCGGAAGAAGCAATGCCGCTGCTGTGCGGGAAAGAGTTTTCTGTATGGATTTCAAATTCGTAGGCCGCCAGAAAAGGTTGATAAGGCAGAATACGTCTTAAAAACTGCTCTATTTTCGGGTGGAAATCAGGCTTGGGGTGACCCTCGAAAATCACTTTGAAATCCAGGTTCTCATTCGCTTGGACTTTCTTTTTGTAGTGAAGTGTCGTTCGCGTATGGCAATTGCTCAGCGTGAAGCTGATAGATGGGTTCGTTGGAATCTGGGGCTCTGTTTTTCCCCAGTATTTGACAAGAGCAATATTGCTCGGGCTCTGCCAGGTATATTTCCCCTTTAAAACTTTATCCAATGCCTTAATGGATGAAAGGTCTCTGGCAACAAATCGGGATTCTGTCACGGAAATGTTTATTTCAAGTGTTCGCAGGAACTTTTGACAAAGATAATTTAATTAATTTTGACAACGCAGACTTCAGAGAGGAGCCTGAGTCAAACAGCACACTTCTAATATTGACAGTTTGAGCCGAAAGATAAAATTGATTTGGGACTTCCGTGGACCCGAAGCAGAGCAGATTGCAGGGCATCATGCCACTCATTTGCGCGAGTTTTCAGAGAAGGAACAGCTTCCGTTCATTGAAGCCGGAATAGAAAAGACAAGTGAGCATCACAGCCTCGCCTACATCACAGTAAGGGAGGAGCATATGATCACCTATCGGGATGCACTCATTCCGCAACGCGCAGTTCTGGCCTAAACATGAAAAAACGACTCAAAACTCTCGACCGTTATCTGACACTTTGGATTTTTTTGGCCATGCTTGTCGGGGTGGGCATTGGAGCCGTCTTTCCGCAAATGGGATTTGTTGCCGATCGAATGAGCGTAGGCACCACCAACATTCCATTGGCGGTCGGTCTGATCCTGATGATGTATCCCCCGCTGGCAAAAGTGGACTACAGTCTCGTGCCCAAAATTTTCAAGGATCGCAAGCTGATGTCCGTTTCACTTTTTCTGAATTGGATAGTTGGACCGATTCTCATGTTTGGACTGGCCCTCATTTTTCTCAGGGATCATCCCGGCTACATGACAGGCCTTATACTGATAGGACTGGCAAGGTGTATCGCCATGGTCATCGTTTGGAATGACCTGGCTGGCGGAAGCCGGGAATACGGAGCTACGCTAATCGCACTTAACAGCATTTTCCAGGTGCTTACCTATAGCCTCTATGCCTGGTTTTTCATAACTGTCCTGCCTCCGCTGTTCGGAGTGAAAGGCTATGAAGTTGAAATTTCCATCTGGGAGGTAGGCCAAAGCGTACTGATCTATCTCGGTATACCTTTTGCTGCCGGATACCTGAGTCGACGAATTCTCATCAAGAAGAGAGGAATCGAATGGTACAATCGCAAGTTTATTCCTTTTATTTCGCCCATTACGCTCTTCGCTCTTTTGGGAACGATCGTGCTCATGTTCAGCCTGAAGGGGGACATGATCCTCGAACTTCCGCTGGACGTGGTGCGCATTGCCATACCCCTGGTGATCTATTTTGTGCTGATGTTCTTTATCAGCTTTTTCATAGGCAAAGGGATGGGAATCGATTACCGCAGAAACGCATCCGTTGCTTTTACGGCAACGGGGAATAATTTTGAACTGGCCATTGCCGTGGCTATCGCAGTTTTCGGAATCAATTCGGCACAGGCATTCACAGGAGTCATCGGGCCCCTGATCGAGGTTCCTGTGCTCATACTGCTGGTTGATGTGGCGCGCAGACTTAAAAAGAGGTATTACTCCTGATCAAATCAAATTGGATGCTCCGGCCAACCTACAGCCCGAGCTCTTTCAAGAAGGCTTCGTTATTTGGCTCTCTTCCTAAAAAGTCCTTGACAAGTTCGAGCTCATCTCTCGAGCTGCCTGAAGCCAGGATGATGTCCCGATAACGGATTCCTGTTTCAGTATCCAAAATCCCGTTTTCATCAAATATGGAGAACATGTCCTGTGCGTAGACTTTTGACCACAAATAGCCATAATAGCCAGAGGCATACCCTCTAAGATGTCCAAAAGCTGCATGAAAATGCGTGCCCTCGACATAGTCGATGAGGCTGGTCTCTTTATGAACCTCCTTCAATACATCCGTTGTTGTTTTCTCTCCGTCAGGATCGTATTTGTCGTGCAAGGTCAGATCAAAAGTGCCCAGGAACACTTGTCCGGACGCTGACATGCCAGATCCGACGTTCTTGGCGGCAAGCATTTTGTCAAAAAGATCTTTTGGCAGCACTTCACCTGTTTCGTAATGCCTGGCAAACAATTTGAGTGCTTCGTAGTTCCAGGTCCAGTTCTCGAAAATCTGGCTGGGGGCCTCTACAAAATCTCGTGACACGTTGGTCCCTGATTGAGAATACAGGTCAGCAGTGGTCATCATTTGATGAAGCACATGGCCGAATTCGTGGAAAAACGTTCGTACCTGGCTGTGGGGCATGAGCGATGGTTTATCTTCTGTTGGTTTTGGAAAATTGCAAACCAGGCTCGCCGTTGGAATTTTGTAACCTTGAGGTGTCATTTTTCCATTGAGGATTCCAAAACATGCCGCATGTCCGAATTTGTTTTCGCGAGGAAAGAGATCCAGGTAGAAGCGTCCTTTGACCTTGCCTTCCTTGATGACCTCAAACATGCGCACGTCTTCGTGCCAGACCGATGGATTCTCCACCTCTCTGTATTCGACGTCAAAAAGAGTCTGGGTAATCGAAAAAAGACCGGCCAGCACATCATCCAGGGAAAAGTATTCCTTAACCTTCTCGCTGTCCAGCTGGTACTTATCTTTCATCAACTTGTCACTATAGTAGGAACGTTCCCATCCGTTGATTTTCTCAGCTCCTGGCACAAGTGATCTTTTCATTTCCAAAAGCTCGTCGTAATCTTTTTGTGATTTTTCACGCAGCGCTGATTTCAGACCGTTTTCAAATTCCCAGACCGTTTCAGGCGTCTTTGCCATGCGACTCTGCAACAGGTATTCAGAATAGGTTTTATGCCCTAGCAACTCTGCCATTTCTTTTCTCTTTCGAAGCAAATTTTGAAGTACTTCGATATTCTGCGGATAGGCCCGGTTGTTGAATTTCATCACAAGATCTTTTCTGGCCTGGTCTGAATTGCTAAGTCGGAAGAAGGGTCTGACTGAAGGATAACTCATGTCGATTTTGTAGGTGCCATCTTCCTGCTCACGCATTTTCTTGTAATCTTCAGGCAGGCCGTCGATTCCAGTCTCGTCGACGATCAGCTCATCTTTAAAGGTGCTGATGTTCTGGCTGAACTGGTTGCTGTATTTCGAGATCTCATCATTGATGATTTTGAGAATCTCCCTTTTCTCCTTTGACAGCGCAAAACCATTTCGCTCATAGCTTTCGATAGTCTCTTTCAGGTATTTCGACTGATAGCCTTCAAGGCTCTTTGCCTCATCTGTCGCTGAAAAAGCTTTCACTG
>JAUIKV010000113.1 GCA_030430615.1 Bacteroidia bacterium | reverse complement strand
CACCAATTGGAGACTTTTGATGTCTTCGATAAAAGTTTTCAGGATGCGCTGGGCAGGTGGCTGGTCTTCGACGATTATGCAGGTTCGGGTAGTCATGGGTCAATCCAATTTCATTTCAAGTTTAACGAAAGGAAAACATTAAACCAACCGTCTTTCTCATTTATTTTGAGGATATGTGAGTTGGGATAAATGAGTTCTAGACGTTTCCTTACGTTGTTGAGTCCGATGCCTTCCGACAAGTTTCGGTTGTTTGAATTCGAATCATAGGTGTTTTCGCACTCAAACACGAGAAGATCGTTATCCTGGATTTCCAATTTGATCCGAATGACGATGTTGTCTACCTGGCTTCCGATGCTGTGTTTGAAGGCATTCTCGACAAAATTCATCAGGATCAGGGGCGCGATCTTATAGCCTTTCGCCGATCGCTCCGGAGGTATGAAAGTAACCTTGCCCCGTTGCTCGATCTGGAGCTCGTTGAGCTTGACGAAATTCTGCAATTGCTGCAATTCCGTGTCGAGAGAAACGTACTCCTCACGGCAGTCATAGAGCATGTACCGCAAAACGGAGGACAACTCGAGAATGATCAGTGGAGTCTTGGCTGATTTTTCAAGCGCATAGGCATACAGGTTGTTCAGGTTGTTGAACAGGAAGTGCGGATTGATCTGGGATTTGAGAAAGTTAAGTTCGCTCTTTTCCACCGAAGCCCTGAGTTCTTCAACTTCTTGTTGCTTTCGGATGAGGTCCCAGGCGAATTTGTAACCTGACAGAATTGCGATGACCGGCATGATATCCAGGAGCACGTAGAAAAAACCCTGGAAAGACTGACCGCGAGTATCAGGAAAATAGATTTTCTCCAAAACGTACTCCTCGATCAGGATGGTCACAATCACTACGAGCATGAGAAGCGCGACGAACAGGGCGTATTTTTTCTTGTATAGGAATTGAGGCAGGAGCGCGTAGTTGATTATAAATACGGCAACAGAGTAATTCAGAAAAAAAACGAGTTTGTAAGATTCGAAATGAGGCGCATTGCGGTCAAATGAATAAAAAAGAAAAACAATGACGTGCAGAATGATCTGAAAAATAAATTCAGGGAGAAAGCCCTTATTTATGTCTTTCAACGTATTCACAAGTTCAAATCTAAAAGATATTTGCCACAGTCGTGCAAATAATTTGCCACAAGCACATACATTGGGCTGAACGGCAAGAACTGGGCGATAAAAAGTTAAGAGAAAAGTAGTTGGCAGATGCAGAAATGTCGTTCAAAGAAAGATTTTTGAAGATTCCCTAATTCAGCGGTTCTTTCGATTGAAAGAATCTGGTCGATGTGCTATCTTGCGGCCGAATAAATTTAAAAATCAATAAAATGAAAAAAGGAAATATGCAAAATAAAATGCGGGTTTACCACCGATATCTCGGTTTTTTTCTTGCAGGTATTATGGCCGTCTATGCGCTTAGCGGAGTTCTGATGATATTCAGAAACACGGATTTTCTCAAAAAGGATAAGATTGAGGAAACAACGTTGGAAGTGGGGACCAAAGCCGAAGAGCTCGGGGCAAAACTGCGGATAAAGAATTTCAAAATCGAAAAGGAAGAAGGCGCGATTGTCTATTTCAACGGGGGTAACTACAACAAAGAATCTGGCTTGGCCACCTATACCAAGAAAGAGCTGCCTTATGTCCTGAAGAAGATGACTGAGATGCATAAGGCTACCTCAGACAGACCAATGTTCTTTTTAAATATCTTTTTCGGAGTCTCGCTTTTGTTTTTTGTTCTTTCGGCCTTCTGGATGTTTCTGCCGAAAACGACTATATTTAAAAAGGGACTTTACTTTGCGACTGCTGGTCTCGTACTCGCTTTGCTCGTAATTTTCATTTGAAAAAGATATAAACCTTTTAACTCAACTTAGCCATGAAACCCATTCGAAAAGAAGACATCAAACAGGAAGTATTTGACCTGTACGACGATTATGCACACAGTCGCATTAATCGCCGGACATTTTTGGATAAACTCTCTTTATATGCCGTAGGTAGCCTTACGGTTCCTTCCTTATTGAGTTTTATCATGCCAAATTACCAGGATAAGATCCAGGTGGCCGAAGATGATCCGAGGCTAAAAACGGAAACCATCACTTACGAATCTCCCAAAGGAGGAGGAAAAATCAGCGGACAGTTTTCCATGCCCGCTGAAAAATCGGGCAAGTTACCCGGCATTCTCGTCGTGCATGAGAATCGTGGTTTGAACCCCCATATAGCTGATGTCGGTCGTCGTGCGGCCCTGGCGGGGTTCGTTTCTCTTGCGCCTGATGCTCTGAGCCCTATGGGTGGCTATCCCGGAACAGATGACAAAGGAAGGGAGATGCAGCGTGAAAGAGATCGCAATGAAATGCTTGAAGATTTCATCGCGGGTTTCAATTATTTGAAGAATCACCCGGATTGCACGGGAAAAGTTGGCGTGGTTGGCTTTTGCTTTGGCGGTTGGATATCGAATATGATGGCAGTAAAGGTGCCTGACCTTAAGGCGGCCGTACCTTTCTATGGTGGCCAGCCTGAATCCGATCAGGTTCCCCAGATAGAGGCTCCATTGATGCTTCAGTTTGCTGAATTGGACAAACGCGTGAATGAAGGATGGCCCGCTTATGAGGAGGCGCTCAAGAAAAATAATAAAGAGTACCAGGCTTTTATGTATCCGGGAGTGAATCATGGTTTCCACAATGACACCACTCCCCGATATGACAAGGCTGCAGCTGAGCTGGCCTGGAACCGAACCATTCAATTTTTTGAGGAAAAATTGAAATAGCCAGTCAATCCCGGCTGTTGAGAACAATAGCCCTGTCGTTCACCCCATAATATCGGGGGGACGCAGACTTTTTTTATCGAAGCCTGTTCAATTCACGATTTTTGTATTGTAACGGAATTTAGGGGTTTTTCCGTTGGTCTGTGATTCTTTAAGGCCGCGTTACGAACAAAGTTTGAACAGCATTCATGAAAGAGAGATTCCTTCTTTTTTTTCTGATCTTCGGTTTGATTTGGAGTGTTAATTCACAAACCAAAGAGGTTCACGTCAAGTGGATCGACGATGGCATCAAACTCGATGGTCAGCTGAATGAGGCTGCCTGGTCGGAGGCTCTTCCCGCCACAGATTTCTGGCAGCATTTCCCCACCGACTCCCTGCAGGCCACCTACCAGACAGAGATACGTATGCTTTACGATGCGAAGTACCTATATGTTGGAATTATTGTTTATGCTCCCGGCAAGGATTATGTAGTACCCTCATTGCGTCGTGATTTCAGAGCTCGTGGTAACGATAACATCAGCCTGATGTTTGACACTTTCAATGACGGCAACAATGCCTTTTTCTTTGGGACAAACCCCGAAGGCGTGCAACGTGAAGCCCTGATTGCAGGAGGAGGTTCAACGGGCACAGGAGGCTTCAACACCTCATGGGATGTGAAATGGCAGAATGCCTCAAGCATGGGTGATGACTACTATATCTCTGAAATGAGAATTCCCATGTTTTCATTCAAATTTAGGGAAGGGGAGACAAAATGGCGATTCAATGCTTATCGCTTTGATACCCAGTCGAATGAATGGAGCACATGGATGAATATTCCTCAGAACCAGGTGATTTTCAACCTCGCATTCATGGGAGACATGATCTTTGAAAAACCGTTAGGAAAATCAAAGACTCCAGTCGCCGTAATCCCATACGTCGCAGGCAATGTGACGAAGGATTTTGATGCCAACTCCACGGCTACGGACGCGTCATTTGGAGGTGACGCCAAAATTCCCTTTGGCAACAGCATGAACCTCGATTTAACTGTAAACCCTGATTTTTCACAGGTTGAGGCAGATGAACTTGTAGTGAACCTGACACGTTTCGAAGTCCTGCTTCCGGAAAGACGTCAATTCTTCATTGACAACGGCGATCTTTTCGCTGATTTTGGGAACAGCAGGGCCTCGAACCCTTTCTTCTCCCGCCGAATTGGCATTGCGGAAGATCTTGAAGGTGATAATATCGCCAATCAGATAATTGCAGGTGTGAGACTGAGTGGGAAACTCAACACGAACCTAAGATTGGGGGTTTTGAATATACAGACGGCCGAGGATAAAGAAAATGAGATACCCACCAACAACAATACGGTTATAGCACTCCAGCAAAAAGTTTTCAGTCGCTCCAACATAGGGTTCATTTTTGTTAACCGGCAGGTCACTAAATCGACTGATTTCATAGAAGAGGCAGAAGAATTCAACCGGGTGATAGGCCTGGATTACAACTTACTGTCGGAAGACAACAAGTGGGTGGGGAAATTCTATGTGCACAAGTCGTTTACTCCAGAGTCAGGGGATCAGGATTTGTCTTCGGGTGCTTTTTTGGAGTACAACTCAAGATACTGGAAGTTCAACCTGGGAGGACGTTATGTCGGTGAAGACTTTCAGGCGGACCTGGGTTTTGTGCAAAGAAATGACATTCTACAGGTAGACCCGGTCGCCACGAGAATCTTTTACCCGACAGACTCAAAGATAAATACCCATACAATTGAGGTGAGAGGTTCGTCGACCTGGGCACCTGAGCTTGGCCTTCAGCACACAGACGCCTTTGTGGATTTTGAATATCAGATTCAATTCAAGAATCAGAACCAGATCGAAATGGCGCTCAACAGCCGATATACTTATTTATTGGAAGATTTTGATCCGACAGGATCGGATGAAGGGGAGCCTCTGCCTGCTTTTTCAGATTATTACTACACTAAGTTTGATTTTACATTCGAATCCGACAGAAGGAAACCTTTCTCATTCACGGCGAGAACGGATCTTGGTCAGTTCTTCAACGGCAACCGGTATTCTTTGACGACGGATTTTCGACTGAGATTGCAACCTTTTTTCACGGCGTCTTTCAGGTCGAGTGTGAACTACATCGATCTTCCGGATCCTTACCCCACTGAGACAATCTGGTTCGTCGGCCCGAGAATGGAATTTACCTTTTCCAAGAATGTTTTTTGGTCAACATTCATCCAGTTCAACAGCCAGGATGAGGATTTTAGCATAAATTCAAGGTTGCAATGGCGTTTCAGACCTCTGTCAGACCTCTTTCTCGTCTACAACGACAACTACAAAACAACCCCTTTCGGACCCAGTACGAGAGCTGTCATCCTGAAATTCACCTATTGGATCAACATCTGATGATCTGATTCTCTTTTTTGCCAAAAGGTCGGACATCTCCTGTGTCATCAAAGGAGAATTTACTAATTTCATGCCCTTATGAACATCGCAGCCTTATGAACAATGCACCTGTTTTTACCAGTGATACCATCGTCTTCGGACTCCTGATGATCACTCTTGGATTTATTTTTTACACCTCGTCACTAAAAAAGGGGTTTTGGAAGAAGTTTTACAGCATCGTTCCTGCTCTGTTCATGGCCTATATGCTGCCCGCTGTGCTCACTACGTTGGGACTGATTGCTCCCGAATGGGAAACGGTCTCGGCGGATGGTGAGGTTACAGAACACGCCTCGAACCTATATTACATGTCGAGTCGCTACCTGTTGCCAGCTGCGTTGGTTCTGATGACCCTGAGCATCGATCTCAAAGCGGTATTCAATCTGGGTTGGAAAGCACTGGCGATGTTTTTTACGGGTACACTTGGGATAATCATTGGTGGACCCATCGCCATTCTGATAATTTCTGCCATCGCACCCGATGTTGTAGGAGGATCAGGACCTGATGCCGTATGGCGTGGTTTGGCCACTCTGGCGGGAAGTTGGATAGGAGGCGGAGCCAACCAGACTGCCATGCTGGAGATATATGGCTATAATCAAAAGCTGTATGGGGGCATGGTCTTCGTCGATATCGTGGTTGCCAACATTTGGATGGCGATCATACTGATTGGGATCGGACGTTCCGAGCGAATTGACAAATGGCTGAAAGCAGATAACCGGGCCATTGAGGAACTGAAATCCAAAGTGACCACTTTTAGCAAGAAAGTCGAAAGGAACCCTACTTTGACGGATCTCATGATCATGGTGGCACTGTCCTTCGGAACCGTCAGCGTGGCACATTTTGCAGCGGACTATCTCGGAGAATTTTTCTCAGGGTGGGTCAATGGATTAGAGAATCAGACTACGAGGAACATATTTACCTTTTTGGGCTCGTCCTTTTTCTGGATGATCAGCCTTTCGACAATCGCTGCTATATTTCTGTCATTTACCAAGGCCCGTAACTACGAGGGTGCGGGAGCGAGTCGAATAGGAAGTGTGTTCATATACATCCTGGTTGCCAGCATCGGAATGAAAATGGATCTGGCTCTGATACTTGAAAATGTTGGCTTGGTTGCAGTCGGTATGGTTTGGATGTCTGTTCATGCCGGATTGTTGATAATTGTAGCGAAATTGATCAGGGCCCCCTATTTCTTTTTGGCGGTTGGCAGCCAGGCGAATGTCGGTGGTGCGGCCTCTGCTCCGGTGGTGGCCTCCGCTTTCCATCCTTCGCTCGCAACCGTTGGAGTTCTGCTTGCAGTTTTCGGTTATGCGGTGGGCACGATAGGGGCCATTGCCTGTACCATCCTCATGCAGCTTGCATCACCATGATCGTGCATCAGAAAAGAGATTACGAGCTAGTTTTATCGAGATTTTCTAATATATTTGCCGCCATAAAACTGAAAGGATGAAGAAGATTGCGCTTTGGATGTTAGTCGTTGCCATGACAGTGGCATGTAGCCGTGAGGCAGACAATACTATGTATGTAAAAGGGACGATCAAAGGGTTGAAAAAAGGAACTCTTTATCTTCAAAAACAGAAGGATTCCCTGATTGTTTCAGTTGATTCTGTTTTTGTCGATGGGACAGACACCTTTATCCTTCAGGATGAGATCGAGAGTCCTGAGATGTATTACCTGGCTCTTGGCAGCGGAAACAAGAAAATAGCCTTCTTCGGAGAGAGAGACACTGTCAATGTGAGTTCGGATCTCGATAAATTCGCGATCAAGGCGAAGATCACAGGATCGGAGAATCAGGCCCGGCTCGACAAATACTACGAAATGGCCAAAAAGTTCAATGATCAGAACCTCGATTTGATCAAAGAGGAATTTGAGGCCAGGAAAAAGGGCAGTCAGGATTCGATTGCCGCCGTGGAGGAAAAAATGAACAACTGGACAAGGCGCCGATACCTGTATACCACAAACTTTGCCATCAACAACGGCTCCTACGAGGTTTCTCCCTACATCGCTCTTACAGAGCTCACGGATGCCAATGTGGCTCTGTTGGATACCATAAACAGCTCTCTTTCGGAAGAGGTGAAAGCCTCAAAATACGGAAAGCAACTGGATCGATTCATCAAGAGCATCAAGGAGAGTCAGCCGACTGGGAGTGAATCGATCGAGAATGAATCAGCTGAGATTCCTTCCAACTAATTGTTCGGGAGTCTCTTAAAATCGGTTATCTCCGTCAAGAAGGTCACCTATACCACCTAGAATACTTCCTTCACCTCGGCTTTTGCCCCCTGATTTGGGAGCGTAGGCCAGCACCCTGTTTGCCAACCGACTGAAAGGCAGAGATTGAATCGCGACAGTACCTGGACCTCTCAGGGTTGCAAAGAACATGCCTTCACCTCCAAAGATGGTATTTCTTATTCCTCCTACGAATTCTATGTCATAGTCAACTGTTCGACTGAACCCGACGAGACAACCCGTATCGACGCGCAGCATCTCACCAGCTTTCAATTCTCGTTTGACAACAGTTCCACTGGCGTGCAGGAAGGCGAGTCCGTCCCCCTGAACTTTTTGCATGATAAAGCCCTCTCCGCCGAAGAGGCCACGACCTATTTTCTTGGAGAACTCTATGCTAATGGAGACCCCTTTGGCAGC
>JAUIKV010000112.1 GCA_030430615.1 Bacteroidia bacterium | reverse complement strand
TGCCGTATGTGATTCACTTTCATTCTCTTCTCGGCTGAGTATAAGCTGTCATTTAAGTTCAAAGTGATCAGCTCCTTGGTCATGATGCTGGAGATAGGTTCATTTTTTTTCATGGTGCGGCCATTAATTAACTAGTATAAAGTACGAAAAAAAACAATGAACATAAAATGATTTAAATCATTAATCGGAAACCGACCCTATGCTTTTGTCAAAACCATATGTCGATGTCAAACCGAATACGATCGCCATTTTCCAGCGCGGATCCATAGGCCTTTAGCTGCTCGACCTTAAAATAGCGCATAGTGAGCTTCATGCTCTTATTGACGCGGTAGGCCGCAATGAACTCCAACCCTTTGTAATTGGTGAGCCGACCGTCAGGTGACCCCTGGTTTGAATAATCCCAGCGCGCCCAGTCATTCTGCGCAATGAAATCCACAGCGGAGTAACGTTCCAGGTACATGTAATACACTCCGAGCTTGAAATCCCTGGGTTTTTTGAGCGAGCCCCAGACGGCCGAGGCAACAAAGCCCTTTTTCTGATCTTTCAGCGTTTCAGGTATGGAATCCACCTTTTGATAGTTTTCAATATTCCTGTAAAGATCCAGACCCAACGTGATTTCAGGCTTCTCAATTGCCAGGACATGCGTCCCCAGGTGCAGGATGCTGTAATTGAAACGATAGTTTTCATTCCCATCAGGGATGTCGGGCATGTCTTTGAAGAAGTAAAATGTTGGAAAAATTACCAAACGTTTGTTCCAATGATGAGTCGTCAACTGCAAGGCCTGGATATAGCTGTCATTGGATAATGTTGAATTGCTGGCAACCAGAATAAAGTGACCCAGGCCCAATCTGATCTGGTCGATCCAAGCCGATTGAAGTTCGAAAGTCGATCCAAAATACACTCCATCCGGAAACACATTGTCACTCCAGAAAAGCTCATTCTGCTTCTCAAAAGGGAAGGTGTTTTTGCCCACCCAGGCATCGAGCCATCGGTGTTGGGCCCTGAAATACATCTTTTCAAAGCCTATTGGCACCGACGGGAACTCATTGAAACCATCGCCGATTGTCAGCTGAGGGTCCTGTTGTTTCTCCCGGTAACCTGTGCGTAGCCTCAATCCAAAAGAAGCCCATTCGTTGTGATTGTAAGTTACGCCAAGTCTGGCCCTGTATCTGAGACGTGTCCGATCATCACGGTACGTTCCATCCGATCTTCTCGAATTCCAGTCCTGTTCGACACGAAAACGAAAATCGCCCTCCCAATTTAGTTTTTGACCCAGTTCCTGTGCGCACAGCTCAGTCATCACCCAGAGAAGGGAGATTAGCAGCACGGTACATTTCTTGCAATTTCTAATCACGGAATAAAAACAGAATAAATCCAGCCGCTAATTTAGAACTATGCCATGCGTCGAACTATGATCGATGTCATGACCGATTCTCGCTTCACTTCTTTATTCTTTGACAGCCTTTATCACTTCTCTTGTGAGATCCCAGTTGTTAAAGCCCTGTTTTCCGTAATCCAGTCCGCGACGAACAATCACAAGATGGTGCGACGGCACCACGATGGTGTACTGACCGCGATTTCCTGCCGTTGAATAAGCAGTTTTTGGAACATCTGTTCGATCATCCGGAACCAACCACCACTGACCACCGTAAAAATTGCCGGTTTCAGCGGTTGAAGGAGCCGGCGAGGTCACAAAGTCGATCCACTCTTCCGAAAGAATTTGCTCTCCATTCCACTTTCCCCGGTTCAGATAAAGAAGTCCGAACCTCCCCAGATCACGTGCGTTGGTATACACCTGGCTGCTGAAGATGAAGTCACCGAACCGGTCCATGCTCACAAAGGTGTTGTGCATGCCGATCTTCTCAAAAAGCGCTTTTCGCGGATACTCGTGATAGGTCTTGCTGTCACCGAGTGCCTTTCTCATTGCCATGACCGCGAGCAAACAATCGTAGTTCTCATAGTCCCAGACGGTTCCGGGCTCTCTGATCAGGGCCCTGTTTCTCGCCCCAACTGAGCTGCTGGCCCCTGCCCAGTAGGCCATCCCCGAGCCTGTGGCGTATTCCATTTTGCTGTTATCGACCGGGTATAATCCACTCGACATCTGAAGAGCATCGCGAAGCGTGATCTCATTTCGGGGATCCTTCTCCGGTTTTGGAGCTTCGGGAAGCCACTCGAAACCGAGTGATTCATCTAGTTTCATTTTTCCTTCATCGACCAACATCCCAACAAGGGTCGCAGCAATGCTCTTCGCAGTTGACCAAGTACGCGTTTTGGTTGTAATATCGACACCCTCGGCATAACGCTCATGGATGATCTGCCCTTTGTAGATCACCAGCAAACTCAGGGTCACCTGCTCGTCAGACTCGCGATCGAAGGCCCAATCCGAGGCTGCCTGCAATTTTTTCGAATCTATTTCACGGAAAGTGAGGCCCAAAACAACCTGATCCCCCATGGGCCAGGGCAGTTCTGAGGCATAGGTAGTTGGTTGAGGCATCTTCAGCTCCGGCAGCGAAGAAATATCCTCAAAGCCCTGATCGGGTGCCATGATGATGCAACCGATTCCATCACGGAAAGCGGCGCGCATGATCGGCCCCTCTTCTTCAGAGCCAATGGCTACAGCCTTCAGGTCCCGATTAATCTCGTAGGGTCCTCCCGCGGGCGTTCCCAACGGATTTTTGAGATATTTCAATTCCTGCTCATAAACCTGTTCGAGGGAACGATTCGAAGTGAATAGCCCGTTGCAGGTCAGAATGGCCTGCACCCCATGTTGGATCATTTTGCGATTCGCAGTCCAGTAGTCGTAGGATTCGTCCTGCTGCCCGAATGCCGTTGAAAAGGTGATCAGCCCCGCCAAAAACAGGTAAACATGTTTCATTTTGATTGAAATTGAAGATAATTCGATAAAGGTAAATGAATTCAGACGGCCAGCAAAATCAACAGTTCCGGTTCAAAATTTTAACATTTTCGATAATAAATTCAGGATAAAGTAGTTATAAGGTTTGCGTATTAATCAATATGCAACTTCCTAGACCTGACTTTCCCACAATCCCCTCACTAGTCAGGTCTTTTTTTTTCCTATGACAATTGTCATGGTGAAAAATTGAGAATCGTGTTATATTTGTATAGCTTAAGTTTTTGAGGGGGAATTTTAGGCGACAGAAGTATTTATGCCATTAAAGCCCGAGAGACATTCGTCTTTCGGGCTTTTATTATTCATCGAATTTCGCTAACTTTAATGATGGCCTTGACTTTGGTCCTTGCAGATATTCTTACCTCGTGAAAACGATAGATCTCATCAGGGAATGGATCCAGGAGAATCCCTCCTCGGTCTCTCTCATCCGCTATTTAATTTGGGTTGTCTTTATCATTGCTCTGATTCAGTTCCTAAGGAAAATCATCCGTAAGAAAATGCCCGACACAGGGACTCGATACAAATCTCAAAAAGGAATTGAAGTCGTTGGCTATATCTTTTTGACCTTCCTGACTATTTCCTACTTCACAGGTAACATCAAAGATTTTGCTCTCGCAATCGGCCTGTTGACAGCAGGTATAACCATTACCCTCCAGGAGCTGATTCTAAGTATTGCGGGCTCCATCTACATCTTTTTTGTCAATGTGTACAAACCGGGTGACCGGATTGAGATCAATCAGATCAAAGGCGACGTTATCGACATTGACAGCATTTACACTACCATGATGGAAATTGGGGAATGGGTCAGCAGTGACAATTACAGCGGGAGGATAGTCAAACTCAGCAATGCCTTCGTCTTCCGGGGTCCGATCTACAATTATTCCAGGGACTTCCCCTTTATCTGGGACGAGATCGATCTGCCGATTCGCTATGGATCCGACCTGGAGCTGGCCAAAGAAATTGTGATCCGGGTCGCCAGGGAGAACCTATCGGGCTATGTCACCGAGTCCATCTCCAAATGGAAGCACGTGGTCGATAAGTACTATATCGAGGATGCTCAGGTGGAGCCTACGCTGGCGATTACGTTGACAGACAATTGGATCCGTTTTAACTTAAGATACATTGTCGATTATAAGAAACGGCGGTATGTACGGCACCTTCTGAACGAACTTATCGGCATAGAAATTCAAAAAACAAACGACAAGGTAATGCTGGCCTCAGCTACATTCGAAATCGTGAAGATCCCAGCCCTCGAGCTTGAAAAAGAGGGCAGTGCAAATAACCATGGGTAACGATATCGTGCGCTTGAATTCAAAATTAAAATTTGATTCCATGACTAATAATGGATTATCTCCGATGATCCTTGAAGGCTCCATGTTGAGAAAAAACATCCTGCCGTTTTGCAAACGGCTATGTTTTTGTTTTCGAATCCTTAGCCAAGCGAGCTTGGCACGGATTCTACAAACAAAAACATCCGCCAAATTGGCGGATGTTTTTTCATCTGTGACCCCGGGAGGATTCGAACCCCCAACCCTCAGAGCCGAAATCTGATATTCTATCCAGTTGAACTACGGGGCCATTTCCCTATCAAGGGAAAAAACTATTTTAACTGAGCGAGCTTTTAACAATGCTGGAGATGGTTTTCCCATCAGCCTTACCAGCCAATTGCTTGGAAGCGATTCCCATCACCTTGCCCATGTCTTTCATGCTGCTCGCGCCAGTCTCGGCAATGATCTTTTCAATCACCGCCGTTATTTCCTCTTCACTCATTTGAGCCGGCAGGAACTTTTCCAGAACGGCCGATTGCGCCAGTTCAGGCCCAGCCAGGTCTTCTCTTCCCTGCTCTTTGAAAATTGCTGCGCTGTCTTTGCGTTGTTTTACCAGTTTCTGAACGATTTTGATCTCATCCGATTCTGTCAGCTCGACTCCGCTTCCGCTGGTGTTGGCCAGAAGAAAGGCAGATTTCAGTGCACGAAGTGCCTCAAGCGCTGTCGTATCTTTGGATTTCATCGCCTCTTTCATCCGTTCCATCACCTCATTCTGAAGACTCATAACTCAAATTTTTCGAGGGCCAAAGATATAAAAAAAACGGCATTGAAATTCCAATTTCAGGCTTGACTTCATAAGTTATTTGGATTTCTTCTCTTTCTCCAACTCGAGAAGTACGGCATAGACCTTTTGGCTCTCAAATCCCTTTCTCAAAAGAAAATCAGCCACTTTCCTTCGCTTTTTCAAAGCATGCTTCTCATGGGTCTGTTCAAACTTCTTCTCCGCCAGTTCAAACAAAGTCTGTTCGTAGTCATCGGAGTCGATCTCGGAGAGTCCTTGTTTGATGTTATAAGATGAAATATCCCGGGAACTCAGTTCTCTTTCAATGCGCATGCGTCCCCATTTTTTGATCCTGAATTTTCCGCGGGCAAAACTACGGGCAAAGCGCTCTTCATTGAGAAATCCCTCTTCGAGCAAATGTAGCAAGATCATTTCCCGTGCTTCAGGAATCAGGTCATATGCTCGCAACTTCTCCTCTACCTCTTTGTGGCACCTGTCCTGGTAGGCGCAATAGGCTTCCATTTTGGCTTTTAATTCTTCCAGCGAGTATGTTGACTTTTTTGGCTTCAATTGATAAATCTGTACCATCCAAATGTACTCTCCTGTTTACTGTTATCCAAACTCAAAACCTGTATTATGAGGATTGTCCTTCTATTTGCTATTGTTCTCCTGTACTCCGGCCACAGCTGGTCCCAAAAAACACTCATTATCCAACAGGGATTCGAATCATCCGGTTCCACGTGGCAGCCGCTCTCCTTTTCTGTTCCACCCTGTTCGTCCGGAGACGACCTGTGGGATGCAGTGGATTCTCTCGGCGAAATAACTCCAATAGAGGGAAATTCCTTTTGGGGCATCCAGGACCTGAATGGCGACTGTGGATCCAGTGGTTTTGAATGGATCGAGCTACCCGGGGTGGATATTTCCGGGTTTCGTTCGGTATCCTGTCGGATGAACCTGCAGGTCATCGGCTTCGACTCCGGAGACGACATTGTGATCGAACCCTGGTTCAATGGATTGGCGCAAGAAAGAATTGTAGTCATCGATGGGATCAGTGACCTTACTACAGACGGATGGATTCAATCTGAAATTGAGATTCCGGATGCAGTGTCAGAGTTCGGGCTGAGGATTTATGTGAAACAAAACGGAAGTGACCAGGCCGGAATTGACAATATCCGGCTGGAAGGCGTCCCCGTGATCCCCTGCTCAGAGCTGATGATCTCAGAATATGCAGAAGGCACCTCGAGCTCGTCACACCGGAACAACTTCATCGAGATATACAACCCCACCGGAGAAATTGTCTCGCTTTCCAACTATGAGTTGATTAAATTCACGGGGAGTCAAACGAACCCTTCTTCTCCGCTCTCCCTTGAGGGAGATATCGGGCCGTATGAAACTTTTCTGATCGAAGATCAAAACGAGAATCTCAGCATAGATTCCGATCTCAGTACCGGAAGCGCAGTCATGGATTTCAATGGGGACGACAAAATCGGGCTACGAAAAGACGGGTTTCTCGTCGACCTCATCGGCATAATAGGCGATTCTCTTGACTTTGGAAAAGACCGGGTGTTGAGACGAAAAAGTTATATCCAAAACCCATCGAGTCAATTCAATCTGGAACAATGGGACATTTATGCGCTTGAACAGATCGCGGATCTCGGACGACATCAGTCTTCATGCACCGGGCCAGGACCGGAAATCCTTGTTTTAGCAAATGGGGTGGAAATCCCAGATGGTAAAAGAATCACCGAAATTGATGACAATACTTATTTTGGTTACCTGGACGTGGGTACCTCTGACCGGATAGAAAATCAGTTCGCCATTGTCAACCAGGGAACGGCTTCGCTCGAGTTATCCCGGATCGAACTCATTGGGGAGCACGCATTGGATTATGACCTGGGGTCATTCAGTCCTACGAACCTGGGACCAGGACAGGATCTGGTAATAAAAGTTAGTTTTTCACCTACTGCCAGTGGCGTTCGCAATGCAAGCCTGCGCATTGACAACAATGACTCTTCCGAGCCGAAACACGAGTTTCTGATCCAGGGTGAAGGAACTTCTTATACCTCAAGCCCCTTGATGATCAGCACGTATTATGAGGGGGATGCCAACAACCGATGGATCGAAGTGACCAACATCAGCTCTCAGGCCATTCAGGCGGACACTTATTACCTGGCACTTTATCGCCAGAACCTGCTAAACGGCCCCATCGGAAAAAGGCCCAGCGTAAAAAAGGCGATTCCGGCTTTGAGTACCGGGAAAACGTTAAAGTTCAGGGCCTCCCTCAACGTGTCACAGCCAGCTTATGCCCTGGATGGTTCAGAGATCAGCACGGGGGTCTGCGGATTCAACGGCGACGATGTTCTTGTGATCTCATCAACCGATGATGAGACCTGTTGGGAAAACAGGTTAGACATTATTGGTCGAAAGGGGCCCTGGGGGCAGGACATCGCTTATGTTCGAAAATTCGGATGCGAGCAGGAGAATCCACATACCGGCTTCCATCCCGACCACTGGTACCCCTTTGGGCCGAATGAAATCAACAACGCACAGTCGGGACATCCACAACGACTCGGAGAGTATTATCTGGGGGAAACCTATTTTCGACAGAACTCCTGGACCAATGGTTCTCCAAGCCTGTATCGCAAAGCCATCCTTGAGGATGATTTCAGCACCGCGGTCCATGGACAGCTCCGGGCCTGCAGTCTTGAGATTGGTTCAGATGCGGGTTTAGTCGTGGATTCCGGAGATTATGTGGTAATCCAAAATGACCTGGCTGTGTATGGCGCAGTTGACATCATGAATGCGGGAGAGCTACTCATGATAGACAATGCCGGCCAGGTAATCAACGAGGGTGAAATCCGGATTCACAAATCGAGTTCTGAGCTCTCTCCATATGACTATACCTACTGGTCAAGTCCAGTGCAGTTGGCGGAGCTGTCAAGTACCTTTC
>JAUIKV010000111.1 GCA_030430615.1 Bacteroidia bacterium | reverse complement strand
CACCCCCGGTGACCAGGAATCGTAGTGCCTCCAGAAATCCTTGACGATGTCAGCGTAAAACGAAGAATCCGGGGGCAAGGATTTGAACTGAAGGAAATGGTTCATTAGAAAAAAAAACAGCATGAGACCAAAGCTCAAGAGCAGAGCGACAAAGTCATTTTTTCGGATGTTGGACCTTTTGGAAAGAAGCATCGTGAGCAAAAACAGGCATGCCAGAACGTAGCAGCAGGTTAATGCAATTGACCAGATGTCATATTCAAATATTTCTTTCATTTTCTAAAATAACTATAAAACAGAAGCATCAAACTTGTCAGGGACAGACCCTGCTCACGAACGAGAAAACTCTCGGTCATCGATACAGTGATGAGGATTATTCCAAAACTCAGAATCTCTAAGGACCCGATGCGAAACGCCCTGTAAAGTCCAAATATACTTGTTGACAGCAAAAGAGCCCCAAATAAAATGCCATAGCGGAGACCAAATTCTATAAAGTTGTTATGTGCGTTCATCGGCTTTTCAAGGGGATTGTAAAAGAATTTCGCCTTGGGATATATCGCGTCCCGGGATTTGATGCCTCTGAAACTCGTACCGGCAATAGGATGTCGATCCATTTCGATGAAGGAAGATTTCCAAAGAGCTCGGCGTTCGGTGATCCGGTTGGGCACCTTTGCCGGCAAAGTTTGCATTGCGGTGTTTATTTCATGAGTGAGCCTGTAACGAATCGAAGGAGATGTCAAAGGAAGGGTAAAAGCGATTACCAGGAGAAGACCGAGAATGAAGGATTGCCGTTTGGAATAGCTGGCCGCTTTGTCAACCCAGAAAAGAGGCAGTATCAGTCCCAGGGCGACCAGGGCTATTTTTGATGAGACCAGCCATAGAGCGATCAGGTAAATCCCCAAAAGAGTCAAACTGCCATAGTTAAACCCATTTTTCAGGGCTAAGGTTTTTTGTTCAAAAAGCAACATGACCATTCCAACAAGGAGGAACAGGCTGAGATAGGTCGGATGCAGGGAGAGCGATTGAGTCAAGCTTTTGTAATGCCAAAGGTTCCACCACTGACCTTGCTCAAAATAGGAAAAGAAGCCGCTTTGAATGACTCCTATCATTTTTATGGAAAGCAGCAGTGCCACGACGGTGATGACTGCCCTGTGGAATCCCTTTTTGAAATGTTCAGGGGTCGGCCTTGTGATGAACAAAAAGAAACCCTGAGCCGGAATGCTCAAGCAGAGCAATAATTCCTTGGAAAGAACTTTATTGGTCAGAGCACTCAGGATCAATAGAATCAGGGAAAGACCAGCCAAGACGTTAAAAGAAGAAACTTGTAAGGAGTTGACCCGGTATCTGGCTAAAAACCACATCAACATAAACCCGAGCAAGATCCTGTTGGGGAGGTTGGATAGGGGCAGGGCCAACAGGCTCAGTACCCAAAGATATGTGATCAAAACCCCTCTTTTTTCCATAATTTATTAAAAAACAGGGCGGTTGTTATCATCAAAACGAATTCGTGGAGGTTCCTGACTGCTAAAACCCCGGTAACTCCATACTCAGGGATGACCCAAAAAACCAGAGCCAATGCGACAATTCCTATGATCAAAGTGATACCTGCCATGGTCTTCTCTTTCTCGATGACATAAAGCCCCTGCCAACCGTGAATATTGGTCATTCCCTTAAAGAAAGGAAGAAATGCCGTGTAAACCAAATACGAACCCACTTCTTCATAGTCAGGACCAAAAAGCAGGAGCACTATTTGGTTTCTCAAAAGGAGTATTCCCATCCCCAAAGCCAACAGGATACCCCCCAGGTAAAACCTGAACTTCTTCCACTGAGACAAAAAGGTTTCCCTATTGTGTTTCAACGCAAATGCGAGGTTGGGAAAAAGCGACTTTGAAAGTGATTGAATGATCAGGTTATGACTGATCACGACTATCTTCATCGCTGACACATAGATGCCCAATTCCTTGGGAGTCAGGTACTCCTTGACAATCAGAAGATTAATTGCTGCAAAGCCAATGACTGAGAATTCATTCAGGAAAACATAAACAGAAGAGCTAATGACCTTGAATACGTCCCGGATCACCAGACCTATTGCCCTGAGTTTCTCCATTCTGATCAGAATCAACCAGGCCAAGAAATTCACAATCAATTGAGAAGCAGCATATCCAAAAACCACCAGGGGATAGTCTTCCTGATCGGTTACCGTCAACAAGACAATTGACAGCAGGATCAGCTTGGAGGTAAAGTTGCCCCAGGCAATCCATTTGATTTTCTCAAGGCCCTGGTAGAACCACCAGGATGAAAAAATCCTGGAACTCACAAAAAGGGTGCAATACAACAGGATTTCAAAGGTGAAGAGTTCACTGAGAAAAAACAATCCTATTGAGAGAAAAGCGGGTAATACAATGGAACTCATCACAAGTCGTGAATAAAACACGTTCCAAAAAAGCTTATTTACTATTTGGAGGTCATCTCGGTTTTGACTTAGCTTCCGTGACATTGTGAAGTCATAGCCGAACAGAAGCACAGCTCCAAAAAACAGGGCAATTTCCAGTGAGAATTCCGTGATCCCATAACGTTCTATGCCCACCGTTCTTGAAACATAAGGAACCAGGATGAGGGGCATGATGTAGGAAAGGAGCTGCAATGCCCCGTAGTGGAAAGTGTTCTTGAAGACAGTTAAGCTCACCCGTTGACTTATCTAATAAGTGATGTTGCTATCAGCTCTGGCGCGACTCCTCTTCTTTTTGGAGATAGTGATTGATCCTGACCAGTTGAATCCAAACGAAAACCAATGCAAACCCTGCGATAAATCCAACAATGGCGTAGTTTCTGTACCATCCTTTCGCATTCATTCCGACGGCATTAAAGCTGGACACGACGTTGATGACTTCTCTTTCTTCGGTCAAACGGTTGTTGACTTCGAAAAGGTCCTCATTCAAAGACAGGTATTTGTCAAAGACCATGACTTCCTTGTTGCTGGCATTCAATTCAGCCAGATAGATGTTGGTTCCTGAATTCTCCTTTTGACTTTCTGCGATCATAACTTTCTTGTAGATGCTCCTCAATGAATCCAATTCCAGCAAAGAGCTTTCCAACGCTTTCTTCTTGCTCAGAAGATTTTCATAAGCGTTGGACTTGACCTTGTCGTAGTATTTATTGTTGATGATCGAGTTGATAATGGGATTTTCCAGCTTTTCGAAAACGAAGCGATCGATGGCCCTGACCGTCACGACGTGATATTTGAAAGACTCTTCGGGTTGCGATTTGGCAAACTCTTCGTACCCGACAAGGTCAAAAGTCAGAGAATCCAGGTTCTGAACAAAATCCTTGTAGGCAAGAAGAACCTGACTGTCATTTTCATAGGGTTCAACTTCGATTTTTTTCAGACTTCGTGCCTCCTCTTCAGTGATGCTCAGGCTTTCGGTCAATCTGCCGAAATCTTCCTGCTCGATAAGGCTTTGGTAGAGGTCAATATTCTTGTAAAGCTGAACAGAGGATCCGAAATTGGGCTGCAGCGTCATCGAGCTTTCAAACTCTTTGGTTTTGACACCGTACTGGTAGATGCCCCCGATCATCCCCCCCAACAGGGCTCCTGCTGCAAGAATTTTAAAATTGGCTCTAATCAGGAGCAGCAATGAGATGAAAAGATCCCAAATACGTGTCAGCAAATTAAAAATCCAGGCGAAAACAGATGATATCGCCTTGCCCAGGACGTAGAACAGGTGCCCCAGGTCAATTTCTTCGTCTGAAACTCCCGTCTCTTGCTTTTTGGGTTTTGGGTTCGGCTTGGTCATGAGTCATTGAAAAATGCTGGGTAAATGTACTCATTTCTGACTTGATCGCAAATCCTAAAAATTGATAACCAGGGATGAGATGAACCTCGAATTCGTGACGTCGAGTTGAGCAGGTTCAACCCCGGCTATATCCAGAAAGCGGTACTGATCCTGATTCGTTGATCTGTCATAGGCAAAATCCAATCCGAAATTGGGTGAGAACCTGATCCCAAGACCGAAAGAATACCCGTTGAGATCAAAGTCACTTCCGACTTCCCTGTAAGGGCTTTGCACATAACGATACCCTCCCCTGAAACTGAAGATGTTATAACGCCATTCGGTTCCCACTTTGAAAGTGGAGGTGTTTCTCAAGCCAGAGCTCAAATCCTGATTTTCATCTATGAATGCACTTGACGGCTGAAGAGTCGTGTTCCTGAAGTTCTGGTAGGTGTAGTCAAAACTGATCAATCCCACAGACCCAAAAACATAAGCGAGACTGCCATTGAACTTGCTAGGTGTTTTTAATTTGTAATCAAAGTAGTTGGGATCATAGTTTTCGACGTACACATCATTCGTATTTGAAAGAATTATGTCGAGGTATTCATTGTATCGCTCTGACAGGTTGTACCAGATGGGTGACTGATAAGCAAGCCCCACTCGCAAATTATCCGTTGGCAGTATGATCGCCCCAAGACCAAAATTGAATCCGTTTCCATAGGTAGACAAAGTCTGGTTGTTGTATGCATCGAGAAAGTCTCCCTCCCCGTCGTTGTTCAGCTCTTCATATACCGTGTTCTGATAGAAGTTGATATGATGAAAGGCCATCGAGGCGCCCAGGTAGAATTTTTCCTTGTAAAGGGATCCGAAACTGAACGTGAATCGATCGTTGATTCCGGAGGTGTAGTTGACAAAGTACTGATCTTCCACGTTGGTGTAGAAGACATCATTATTGGGGTCGTCGTCGTAGTTTAAAAACGGATCTTCTACGAACTCCGGCACTCCGCTGTTGCCATTTACAATATAGTTGTTGTTGTAATCCTTTATGACCGAATAATTGAACCCCATGGAGAATCGATACACATCCGGGTTTCCGAAAGTTTCCCATGAAGCCACGCCCCCAATCTGAGAGAATCTGAAATAGTCATCCTGGTTGTTGATCGTGTTGCCGTAGAATGTAGAATTGATATTGCTGTCCCGGTAAGCGATCGACGAAGAGAATTCACTGCGATTGTATACGGCGACCCCAGCGGGATTTATTTCCACGGCAGTGAGATCATTGCCAAGGGCTCCAAACGCCCCGCTCATACCCATGAATCGTGCTGTTCCCAGATAGTCTTCTGAGGAAAAGAGCACAGCTTGATCTGAATAGCTCAAGACCTGTGAGAATAAGGTAAGATTACAGGCCAAAAGCAGGACTAATGGTAAGTTTGATTTCATAGAATTATTTTTGGATTTTCTGTCAGGACTGGATTATCTGTTTCGACTGGAAGATCTTCCCGACCCACCGGATCTCGAAACTCCCGATGAGCGTGAACCTCCACCAGAGGATCTGAATGAGCTGCCCGAACTGCTCCTGGAACTCGATCTCGAGTAGGATCTGGATGAGCCTCTGGACCTTCCAGAGGGGCGTGCCGAGCTTCGGCCCACATTTCCATAGGTTCCACCGCGGTAACTCCCTGAGCTTCCTCTGCTCACAGCAGGATTGGTTCGAATGGTTCTCTGGTAATTCGGATTGCTTCTGGCCTTGCTGTACGAGATTCTGCTGTTATTGTCAGCTACGTCTTTGATACCAGTACTTCTTTTGACAAAGGTTCTGTTTGAACCGTAAGGTGAATTGTCAAGGTCGATATAGGACATATTGCGCCTTCCGGAGCTTCTGCTCATACCACCACGGCTCATTCCACCTCTGCTCATGCCTGAGGACGATCTCGTGCCCCTGTAGGAGCCAGATCTCGGTGAAGACCTGTTGTATGATCTTGAATTATATCCCCTGTTTGTCGAACGGTTGTAAGTAGAACCGCTTCCTGACCTCGAAGATCTTTGATAGGATCTGCCCACATTCTGCGCTGAATTCGGATATCTGCCCCGGCTGTAATTGTTCGAAGCCAATCGGCGATCGTAATTCGAAGATGATCTGTTGTATCTTGAACTTAAAGTTCGTTCATTATACACACCTCTCGTATTGAGTCTGCTTGTGTTGTGCGCATAGCGTTTTCCATAGGTGTAGTTTCCATAATAAGGTGGGTAATAAGGAGGATAATAACCCCAACCCGGACCCCAGCCCCATCCTGGGTAGCCCCAGCCCCAGCCTGGATAACCCCAGCCCCAGCCTGCATAGCCCCAGCCACCACAAGGATAGCCCCAGCCATAGCCTGACCAGCCCCAGCCCCATCCATAGCAAGGAGAGCCCCAGCCCCAGCCCCAGCCTCCGCCGAATCCTAAGCTGAAATTGACCGAAACGTTGCTGTTTGAGTACTCCCAGGGCGGATTGCCACCCACGTACTGCTCATCTACATAAACTGTGTCTGTATCCTGGTAACCCTGGTAAGAATCTATGTCTGTGAAGATTTCTTCGTGGAATTCTTTTTCTCCCGAGAAATAGTTCTGATAATAGTCGCTGCGTGTATCCCTAACCATGACGACCTCTTCCTGAGGTTGTGTCGGGGTCGTCCCGTAAATGCCATCGTCCGAATAATGTGTGTTCTTCGAAGAGCTGCACGATGAAAACACGCCCAGAAGAATGACCATGAAAAGGCCGGATGTAAGTGAATTCCTTAGCTGAGTAATGTTTTTCATAGTGACTGATCTTTATGGTTAGAAGCCAAAAAAAAGCTAGATTTGCAACCTGATTTTGACTTTCAGTAAGGAATATTACAATATTTATGCCAAAAATAGTTTTTCATGGGTAGCAAACTGACGAAAAGAGCCGAGGATTATTCCAAATGGTACAACGAATTGGTCGTTAAAGCAGACCTGGCTGAAAACTCCGGTGTTCGGGGAATGATGGTGATCAAACCCTATGGGTATGCCATTTGGGAAAAGATGCAGGCTGAGCTCGATCGCATGTTTAAGGAGACAGGTCACGAGAACGCATATTTCCCCTTGCTCATACCGAAATCCTACTTCAGCAGGGAGGCCAGTCACGTTGACGGTTTTGCCAAAGAATGCGCTGTTGTAACGCATTATCGCCTCAAGAATGATGAGGATGGTAAAGGAATTGTGGTCGATGAAAACGCCAAACTTGAAGAAGAACTGATTATAAGACCAACATCCGAGACCATCATCTGGGATTCATACAGAAAATGGATTCAATCCTATCGGGATTTGCCCCTTTTGATCAATCAATGGGCCAACGTGATGCGTTGGGAGATGAGGACCCGCTTGTTTCTGAGAACGGCAGAGTTTTTATGGCAAGAAGGGCACACTGCCCATGCCACCCGAGATGAGGCCATTGAAGAAGCGGAAAAACCGCAGGAACAACTCGTACCTAGCTCTGAAATTTCACGAGATGATCTAATTAATGATATTTCCGAAGGCCATATCAAGCCGTTGTTAAATTTATTGGAGAAAGACATACACTCGAGCCTAGATCAAATAATTACCCAAATGTTTGTCGTACAGCAAATGAATCAGGATAATTACAATAATCAGGCTGAAAAAATAGATATGCAAGCGAAATCAGCTGCGATAGCCAATGAATTAGAAAGTTCAAAATTACAATCGGAGAATAACCAAATTACAGATGAGTTAGACGATGATGCTTTAGATGAAGAAATTGATAATACACCAACGGTGAACTTAGAAAAATCTTCCATCGGAAGGATCTTAGTTGTCGAAGACAATCAATTATATCGTGAGATGTTAGTTAGTGTTTTAACGAAAGAAAAATACCAAGTCGACGAAGCAAATGATGGCTTAAAGGCAATACAAAAAATTAAAGACAGCGACTATGACTTGATCATTATGGATCTGTTTATGCCAAACCTAGATGGCCTAAATGCAACCAAGCAAATAAGAACGGTCTCTGGTGGTAAAGATATTCCAGTGATCGCTTTAACTGGCAATAAGAATAAAGAAGTGGTGCGAAAATGGTTCTTGATATAAATAATGTTTATGTCAATGGACATAACCATAATTATGATGCTTATGAATTTATAAAAGGCATAAAT
>JAUIKV010000110.1 GCA_030430615.1 Bacteroidia bacterium | reverse complement strand
GAAGCAGGAACGAACTTACCATTCCTGCCGCCATATTGGCCATGGCTCCGATCAAATTTAGTTTAACAAGCTGAATCCTGTTCTCAACGTATTTCTTTACCAATTCAACCATTAAGATTCAATCAGGGTTAAATTGAATTCGCGTTGGCTTCAACAGTTTTCGCTTCTTTTCTCAGCTTATCCATCTTAGCGGTGAGTTCTTTTTCAAGATCTTTCACTTTGGCTGACATCTGATCGTATTTCTCCTTAAAAGAATCCTTAACCTCGTAGAACTTTTCCTTGAACTCCGCCATGGATTCTCCGTCGAGATCTTGAATCTTTTGAGACAGCTCATTGAACTTCTTGTCCAGATCGCTCTTCAATTCACTGGCCTTTTCAGAAATATTTTCCCGGGTTTCTTTCCCCGAAGCCGGAGCGAGAAGCAGTCCTGCTACCGCACCAGTCGCTGCACCTAAGATGAGCCCTAACAACAATTTAGAATCACTTGACATAATATCTCATTTTATAGTTTAACAGATAGTTAAAGATACGCATTATCCTTGAAAAAAGATAGGAAATCATCGAAAATATAGCGGAATATTTCGCAATTTTGCAACATAATTCTGGATCTTTAGAAAATGCCGAAAATCTCCGTCAAAGGGCACAATATGCCCGAATCTCCAATCAGGAAACTGGTGCCATACGCCGAAGAAGCCAAAAAAAGAGGAACCAGGGTCTACCACCTCAACATTGGGCAGCCCGACATTAAAACGCCCCAGGTGGCACTTGAAGCCGTCAAAAACAATTCCATCGAGGTTTTAGCCTATGCGAGAAGCGAAGGATCAGAGACCTACAGGAAGAAGCTGGCATCCTATTACAGGAGACATGACATCGATGTAAGCGAATCAGACATCATCGTGACCACAGGGGGATCAGAAGCACTTCTGTTCACTCTGGGAAGCATAACCGATTTTGGGGATCAGATTATCATCCCGGAACCTTTTTATGCCAATTACAATGGGTTCTCAGTTGCCAACGGCATTGAGGTAGTTCCCATTGAATCGAACATCGAAAATGGCTTCGCCCTGCCCCCTATCGAGGCGTTCGAGGAAAAGATCACCGAAAAGACAAAGGCCATTCTGATTTGCAACCCCGGCAATCCGACAGGCTACCTTTACTCTGAAGAAGAGATCGTCAAATTGAAGAACCTCGTGCTCAAGCATGACCTATTCCTGATTGCTGACGAGGTCTACCGCGAATTCGTCTATGACGGGATCAGGCATCACTCCGTAATGAGCCAGGAAGGACTGGAAAACCATGCGATAATGATCGATTCGGTATCGAAACGCTACAGCATGTGCGGTGCAAGAATCGGCTGCATCGTATCAAAGAACCCGGAAGTGATCCAGACGGCGCTGAAATATGCCCAGGCGCGCCTGAGTTCCCCCACCTTTGCGCTCATGGCAAGTGAAGCCGCCCTGGAAACGCCGCAGAGTTATTTTGACGACGTGATTCATGAATACGACGAGAGAAGAAAGGTTCTGATCAATGCCTTGAAGGAAATCAAAAATGTGAGGGTTTCGTCCCCTAAAGGCGCCTTTTATTGCATCGCGGAGCTTCCTGTTGAAGATGCAGACGATTTTGCCCAATGGATGCTCGAGAAATTCGAAGATGAAGGAGAAACGGTTATGGTCGCCCCGGCCAGTGGGTTTTACAGCACCCCGGGGTCGGGAAAGAACCAGATACGGATCGCTTACGTGCTGAACAAGGAAAGCTTGTTGCGATCGGTTGAATTGCTTCGCCTGGCACTGGATCAATATCCCGGCTGATGTTTCAGGAAAACATTTCTTTGCGCCCTTACAACACCTTCGGCATTGAGGCCAATGCGAGGCTATTCGCCACGGTGAAAACCAAAGAGCAGCTAAAGTCGATTTTAGAATCGTTTAAAGATGTTTTTGTCCTGAGCGGTGGGAGCAACATACTGCTTACACGGGATATCGAAAAGCCGGTGGTGCACATACTGCTGAAGGGCATCGAAGTAGTTTCAGAGAAAGGTTCGGATCATGTCCTGGTCAGGGCCCAGTCAGGAGAGAACTGGCATGAGTTTGTGACCTGGTGCATAGACCATGACCTCGGAGGCCTTGAAAACCTCTCACTCATCCCCGGACAGGTGGGTACATCCCCGATGCAGAACATCGGGGCCTATGGGGTAGAGATCAAGGACGTTTTCCACGAGCTGGAGGCTATGGAGATTGAAACTGGAAGGATCGTGACCTTCTCGGGTGAAGACTGTCAATTCGGCTACCGTGAATCGGTTTTCAAGAATGAGCTCAAAGGAAAATTCATCATCCTGAGTGTGACTTTTTCATTGACAAGAAGAAATCACAAACTAATCACGAATTACGGGGCCATACAGTCGGAACTTGCTGAAAGAGGCATTGAAAATCCAGGGATCGAAGACATCTCCAGAGTCGTTATCGCCATACGGCAAAGCAAACTGCCCGACCCCAAGGAATTGGGCAACAGCGGCAGCTTTTTCAAAAATCCTGTGATCCCCAAAGAGCAGTTGGAGAAGCTCAAGGCAGACTATCCGGACATACCCTTTTACGAGATCGATTCTGAATTGGTCAAGGTTCCCGCGGGCTGGCTTGTTGAAAAAAGCGGGTTCAAAGGGAAGCGATTTGGAGATGCCGGTGTTCACGCCAAACAGGCACTGGTTCTGGTCAATCACGGGAGTGCCACAGGTAAGGAGATACTCGATCTGTCAAGGCGGATTCAGGCCGAAGTCCTCAATCGTTTTGGCATTGAACTTCACACGGAGGTCAACATCATTTGATCTGCTCATACTGCTTGGAAAATCAGTCAAAAAACTCTCATGGCCTAACATATGTCATGAAATAGTTCCTCCATAATTTCATAACTTTATGCGAGTGAACCATTAAAGACTAATTTCATGAAAGTATATGACGAAAAGCACATCAAAAACGTGGCCTTTGTTGGCGCCCATAACAGCGGCAAGACCACCCTTGCCGAAACCATGCTGTTTGAAGCCGGATTGTTGAACCGACGGGGATCCGTTGAGGATCACAACACTGTGGCGGATTACCACGAAATTGAGCACGAAAGAGAAGCCTCCGTATTCGCAACACCCTTGCACACCGAATGGAGGAATTACAAAATCAACATCATCGACACCCCGGGTCTCGATGATTTTATCGGTGAAATCGCCTCGACCATGAGAGTGGCTGACTCCCTGGTAACTGTTATCAACGCCCAACACGGTGTAGAAGTAGGAACGGAGATCATCTGGCAGTATATCAATAAATTCAGCAGACCTACGCTTTTTGTCATCAACCAGATCGATCATCCTCAGGCGAATTTTGACAACAGCTTCCAAAGCATCTTAGACCTTGTGGGCAACAATGCCGTCAAGGTGCAGTATCCCCTGGTTGTTGATGGAGCCCAGTGCATCATTGACGTCTTGAAGATGAAAATGTACAAGTTCAAACCTGAGGGAGGCAAGCCTGAAAAGCTTGAGATTCCTGAGGATCAAAAGGAACTAGCAGATCAACTCCACAACGAGTTGGTTGAAAAAGCCGCTGAGAATGATGAGGAACTCATGGAGCTTTACTTCGATAAGGGAACACTCAATGAAGATGAAATGCGCCTCGGGATTCAGAAAGGCATGCTGAATCATGAGCTCTTCCCGGTATTTTGTGTTTCTGCCTTGAACGACATGGGCTCGGGAAGACTCATGGGCTTTATCGACAATGTGGCGCCAGCCGCATCCGACCTCAAACCCGAGCAGAGCCTTGAGGGAAATGAGGTGAAATGCCTGTCAACCGAACCAACAGCCCTTTTCATCTTCAAGACCTACCATGAGCCCAACCTGGGTCAGGTAACCTTCTTCAAGGTGAAATCAGGGGAGGTCAAACAAAATGACCGCCTCAAGAATTCCAGAACCGAAGAACTCGAAAGCCTGAACCAGCTGTATATCATGGATGGCAAGAAACGAGATTCGGTGGAAAAACTTACAGCTGGTGACATTGGTGCGACCTTGAAGCTGAAGAACACCGAAACCAACGACACCTTGCGGGACCCCAACACAGAGATCACGATAAAGCCGATTATATTTCCAAGTGCAAGGATCCGCAAGGCGGTGAGCGCTGTGAACAAAAAGGATGAGGAAAAGCTGATGGAGGCGCTCAAAAGGCTTCACAGCCAGGATCCAACCATAGACGTCAGCTTCTCCAATGAGATCCGTCAGCAGATTCTCTCCTGCCAGGGAGAGCTGCATTTGGCAACCATAGACTGGACCCTGAAAAACCTGTACGGAATCGAGGCCCAGTTCGATCAACCCCGAATCGCCTATCGCGAGACCATTCAGCGTCCGGCGACTCAGAGTTATCGTCACAAAAAGCAATCTGGTGGCGCCGGTCAGTTCGGGGAAGTTCACATGAAAATAGAGCCCTGGCACGAAGGCATGGAGGAACCTGAGGGATTCAATATCCGGGGCAAAGAAGAGATTGACCTCAAATGGGGCGGCAAGCTCGTCTTTTACAACTGCATTACGGGCGGGGTAATAGATGCGCGCTACCTGCCTGCTATTCTGAAGGGAATACTCGAAGTGATGGAAGAAGGCCCGTTGACCGGATCTTATGCGCGAGACATACGGGTCATGGTGTTTGACGGAAAAATGCACACTGTAGATTCGAACGACATCTCGTTCAAGATCGCAGGAGCTCATGCCTTCAAAGCAGCCTTCCTGGATGCGAAACCGAAATTGCTGGAACCCATTCAGAACCTTGAGGTTCGCGTCCCTGAAGAACTCATGGGGAATGTCATGACTGACTTGCAGTCGAGGAGATCGATCATCATGGGCATGGACAGCGACGGAACGCACCAGATCATAAAGGCCAGGGTTCCTGAAGCCGAGATGTACAGGTATTCGACCAGTCTACGCTCTCAAACCCAGGGAAGGGCGACTTTCACCACGAAATTCGCTTCTTTCGAACCTGTGCCTTCAAACATTCAAGAGGAATTGGTGACCAAGGAATAAAAAATTGGTACTTTTACCCGTCAGGTCAGAAGACCTGGCGGGTTTTTTATTGTCTTTCCATGAAGATATTCAGATCCGAGAGCCTTGTCGACTACAGCACTTACACCTTCAATTACGCGCTATACTGCCTGAAAGAATCGAAGTCAGAGCTTCCAGACATTTACGACAAGGGTTTTCTTCCTTATTCGAACAATCCCGATCTCGATGAAGAAATCTACTACCTGGCCCGAAGCCTTCGGGTAAATCTCCACGAATTCAAGGAGTCTTCTGAGAATCGAAGAGTCGCAAAGAAAATTGTCGAGATGAACCCCGATTTTGAGGTTGTTCCCATCGAGAAATTTGATGTGAACGAGGCTGCCTTTGTAAAGTTTTGCATGAAATTCGCAGAACACCGATTCAGCGAGTCAATCAGTGAAAAACGACTGAAGTACATCCTGAACAATCCCAGTGTCAGTCACATTTTCCGGTTTACCCTCAACGGTGCAGAGGTAGGCTATGTTGTTGCAATAATCGAAAATGGGACCCTGCACTACTGGTTTGCCTTCTTTTCACTTGATTACCAGGCTTATTCATTGGGCAAGTGGCTGATGTTCTCAGTTATCAAATGGGCTTCAGACAACGACTTGAAACACGTGTATCTGGGCACCTGCTACGGAGAAAAATCGCTTTACAAGGTCCGGGACTTCAAGGGGCTGTGTTTTTTCGATGGAAATCAGTGGAACGGCGATATGAAACTCCTGAAACAAAAATGCAAATCAGACAATACCTTTACCAGAGATGTTTTCAAACAGGATACGGATCTTTTCCTGGAAGGATTGAGAAGGATTTCATAACGCTCTGATTAGTCCAAACCCTTTCATATCCCCATCAAAATCACTATCTTTGCAACTCATAATTTCATACCTATGAAACTACTTTTGTTGAGCATCGTATTACTCGGTTTGGGCTTTGCCGGAATCGCTATTAAAATCTGGGCGAAAAAAGACGGTGAATTCGATGGGACGTGCGCCGGAAGCAATGTCAAAATGAAGGCCAAGGGAATTACCTGTGGTTGCGGCAATGAGGAAGGATGCAGCACGAATCTCGATAACAAGAGTGTGAAAATCTCCCCGGAGGACGCAGCCTAAGGTTCCATGTCTCTCTTGCTGGCTTTTGTATTTTTTCTTCTAGTCCAAATCTATTTTTACGCATTTGTCTTCAGAAAGTACACCGGGTCGGGGTCGAATCCAAAAGGAATTCCACAATATTTCAATGATCAGTCAAATTCAGGCGGAACGACTGCTGCCACTGGCGTAAGTGTTGTTGTATGCGCCTTTAACGAAGCAGATCACCTCGAAAGGCATCTCAAAAATCTCTCGGAGCAAAACTATCCAGACTACGAAATCATTCTCGTCGATGATGGCTCTACAGATGAAACTCAAACGATCTTAAAGAAATTCAAGGAAGATTACAATTCTGAGAAACGACCGATTCGAGTTCTTCACATCCCCCCTTCCCACTCTTTTGGCAAGAAAAACGCTTTGGGAAAGGGCATTGAAATGGCTCACAAAGAAAACATTCTTCTCACCGATGCGGATTGTACTCCAAATTCCTCCGATTGGATCACGAGAATGGTGTCAGGCCTCGATGGGACATTTGAGATTGTATTGGGTTACGGGGCCTACCGCAAACTGAACAGGTCCCTGCTCAACAAGTTGATTCGCTTTGAGACCCTGATGACCGCCTTGCAATACTTTTCCTATGCGCTCCAAGGTCAGGCCTATATGGGTGTGGGCCGCAATCTGGCCTATAAAAAGTCTCTTTTTGACAAGGCTGGTGGCTTTGAGAGCCATTTGAACGTGAGATCGGGAGATGATGACTTGTTCATCAATCAGGTCGCCACATCAGAGAATACCGGCATCTGCGATTGCCCGGATGCATTTACGATTTCCCGGCCAGAAAGCAAGCTGACATCCTGGCTACGACAAAAAAGAAGGCACATCACCACTTCGCAGCATTACAGAACCCGTCAGAAAATAAAACTCGGAGCTTTCTATATCTCCCAGATAGGTTTTTATGTGGGGGCAACCGTTCTACTGACCCTAAAAACGGCTCCATTAATCGTTGGCGGCCTTATCCTCCTTCGCTTTGTTCTCTTTTATTTGACCATTGCCGGGGCGGCTCAAAAACTGCAGGAAAAAGATTTGGTTGCCCTGGCACCTCTGTATGAAATTTCAATTATATTTATGCAGTTATACGTGTTCGTCACCAATGCGTTCTCTCCTCCAAAAAAATGGTAGATCAGGGGTTAAACAACATCAATGAGCGAATCTAAAGACATTGCACAGCTAGTTGCTCAGGCAAAGAGAGGAGATCAAAAAGCCTTCAATGATCTTCTCAACTATTACTGGAAGGATGTTTATCTGTTTCAACTCGGCAAAAGCGGGAATGAAGATGAGGCCGAGGACATTACGATCAAAAGCTTTGCAAAGGCCTTTGACAAAATCGACACCTTCGATGAAAATTACCAGTTCAAAACTTGGCTTTTTACGATCTCGAACAACTTGTTCATCGATGAATTGAGAAAGAAAAAGACGGAAACCATTTCGATCCACAAGAATCCAAAAGAGATCCACAGAATCGTCGATGAAGATCCTACACCGGCAGACCAGCTGATTCAGGAACAGAATCTGGCACAGCTCAAAGCCTATATACAGCAACTGAAGCCGCATTATCAGGTTGTCATTAACATGAGGTATTTTCAGGAGCTCAGCTACAAGGAAATGGCTGAGAAAATCGGCGAGCCTATGAACAACATCAAGGTCAAGTTGCTTCGCGCCAAAAAGCTGCTTGCGGAAATCATAACAAATTCCGAACTAGGCTGAAACCGGGATGAGAATCTTTCGGATCATAAAAAACCTGGGGCCGGGCCTGCTTTTTGCAGGAGCAGCTATCGGTGTATCGCATCTCGTGCAATCCACTCGCGCAGGCGCAGATTTCGGTTTCGGACTTCTATGGGCGCTCCTGCTGGT
>JAUIKV010000109.1 GCA_030430615.1 Bacteroidia bacterium | reverse complement strand
ACCCAGCCCTATGTGAATATCTCGAAGGCAACCAATGACGTGAATTCAGGTGAGCTTCCGGGTACCGGAAATAAACAGGGTTACAATATCCCTGTTGATCTGATCCAGGACTATCCCTATGGCGTAGCATCGGATGAGGGAAGGGCCATGTTGCAGATCATACACGACATCGCTCCTGGGGCCGAACTGGCCTTCCATACGGGGGTGATATCCCCGAGAAACTTCGAACTGGCGATTCAAGCGCTCGATCTGTCGGGATGCTCGATAATCACAGATGACATTACCTTCCCTGGAGAACCCTTTTTCGGAGAAGGCAACGTATCACAGGCGATCCGTGAATTCAGCGCGAAGCCGGGCCATCTGTATTTTACCTCCGCCGGAAACTTTGCGAACAATGCCTATGCTTCTCAGTTCAACAGCTCGGCAAGCGCTCCGGACACCTACTTCATACCCAACGGGAGCCCTGCACGGGCCCATGTGTTTGGAACCGGTACAGACGGCAGCCCTGACCTGACCCAGCGGATCAGCGTTGAGCCGGGAACCTATTTCATTGCTTTGCAATGGGACGAGTCGCTGGCCTCACAGGAGAATTCATCAGGCGCTACGACCGACCTGGACATTTACCTGGTCGATGATGAAGGCAGAATGATCGTAGGGAACAACCGGATCAATGATCTGGGTGACCCTACCGAGTTCATGGTCTTTATGGCCACCGAAGCCTCAGAAGCCAATGTGATGATTGTCAGCAACAATGGCCCACCACCTCCAGGCCTGGCTTTCAGGTATATCGCCTTCAGATCTGAGGGTCTTGAATTCCTGGAGTACGATAAGGCCCCAACAGTGAGCGGACATGCCATGACCCCTGAGGCCATTGCAGTTGGAGCTGTCGATTACAGGGTTGCGGAGAGCCCTACGGTGGAATTTTTCTCCTCCTTTGGTGGCAATTTGCCCGACAACAGCTACGCCGAGGTAGACTTTTCCGCTCCTGATGGCGGGAACATCAATATGGAATCCATTGGGTTTGACGTAGACGGCGACGGCTGGCACAATTTCTTCGGGACTTCTGCGGCAGCCCCTCACGCGGCTGGTGCTTTCGCCCTTTTGATGTCAGCGCTCCCGTCCTGGTACCCTGAAGGTCTTCCGGCGGAGCTCTATGGTGACAAACCCCTTTCCGGGCAGGTCCTCGATCTGTTCAAGGCGCATGCTATTTCGGCAGGACCTGTTAATGTGGCAGGGGCCGGGCTGATCCAGACTGACAGAGTCTTTAAGAGCATTGCTGCACAGACCGCCAGGATCACCGACCTGCAAATAGAAGGAGGAGTTCCCGGACAGGATCCCGTGACAATTTCGGTCATCGGGGAGTTCTTTCCGGAACTGCCCGTGCTTTTCTTTGGAGACCTTGAGCTCCAAATTGCATCCATTGAAGATGTCCAGGTCGAATTGCCCGATGGCACCTTTGTCTCCCGTAAAAAGATCCAGGCAACGGTTGATCCGTTTATCGGAAATCCTCCGATCACGGTTTACACGGAACCCAAGTCGGCGGCAGGAACAGACGGAGGGCATTCGGACCCTGTTTACATCTTTGACGATGGCAAGATCTCGATTAACATCGTAACCAATGATGTGACATTTGAATACGGTCAAGACGTGAGTTTGACCTATTTTATTGAGGGAGCGCCTGAAGGAAAAAGCACAACTGAAGAATTGGGACTTCCTGCGGTCAGTTTCGACCTGAGTGAATTGGGAGTTTATCCCGAGGTTGATAAAACCAACATTTATCCGGAGTTTGACATCGAGCTTAGTGAAGAGCAACAAGCCAGATTCCAGGTGAATTTCAAGCCCGGCTGGCTTACCATCGAACGAAAGGAACTGCTGATAACTCCTCTGGATGATGAATTTGTCTACGGTGTTCCGATCCATATCGAGAAGTCATATGACTATGATGCTACGGGAATATCTGACAATGAGGCCTTTCTCAATTACATAATGGAGAAGCACGCTGCCGACTACTACAGCAGCAACTCCCTGATCCAACTCAATGATTATAGATTGAAGGTCAAGGGTGAGGTCAATGAGTCGGATTTCATTGCGAGCCTGGCCGGAAGCAGCTGGATCGCCAGCGAACTGACGTCCAAGACAAAACTGAGAGGGCTTGTCAATGGAATGGATGTTTTGGATCTGGAGGCCCAGCACCTGTATGACAATTTTGAAGCCATTTCGAATGAGCTCAGCACCAAATACAAGATCAAGGCTGAGGTCAACGACACAGGTAGTCGCACCGGTTCAAAGCTGAGCTGCGTGGTCAACGGTTTTGACCTTTACTCGAATCGGGTGGAAATGGTCATTGAGAATGAGGTTGCTCCCAAAGTTAGGGGTGTTGTGAACGACACGGGAGTGAGTCCGGATACAACGGCAATAAGCAATCATAGCAAAATCTTTGCGGTGATCGATTTTGACGATGGCGCTGAGGAAGGTGAGGAGACCAGTATCGCCAAGATGTATGCCATGGACATGGTAACCGGTTACGATGTCACAACTGGTGCGGATGACCGCCACTACATCCATCCAGGGGCCTTTATCCATCCTTTGTCCAACAATTTCAACATCTCTTATGGGGTGGGAAGATTGAGCATCACACCGGCTATGCTGACGGTTTCTACACCTGACTATCTTATCCATCAGGAGGAGGCCATCGATGAAGCTGTGGTTGACAGCCTGACCGTGATAGAAGGATTTGTTTATGAGGAGACGCGTGACACTGTTTTCCCGGAAGGAATTCCTCACTACTATATGACCGACGCGGGAGAATATCTGGATGAACCGAAAGAACCGGGCGTTTATAACGTCTTGATGGATGCTCCTCGTAATTATGTGATCGAATACGCCGAGATCGGACAGCTCTATGTGAATCCTTATGGTAATGGCATGAAGAAGATCAGGACCTATCTCGATTGTATCGATGACAATCCTGCAGGCCTTAACGGGATGAACTATATTGCGAACTTCAGGTATTACAACCCGAATTTAGAGACCATCTATGTGCTTCATGGAGAAGACAATTATCTGACGGGTCTTGCCAGGTTCGAAGGAGAGACCCCAACGGTCTTTCTGCCTGGAGAAGGCACGTTCAAGATCCAGTTTGACGGACAAAAGCTCATCTGGAATCTGACCACCTTTGAAAGCACGAACAAGAGCTCTGTTTCTTCAGAGGCCACGAATGAGTCCGGAAAATGCGGGGCCAAGGATGTTACGACCAATGACGCGACCCAAGATTTCAAATTGTATCCGAACCCATTTGAGACCTCTTTCACAGTTGAGCGAAACGTCTCTGAAAACGGAACAATTGACATCTATGATGTCTATGGGGTCCCGAAAGGAGAATCGATCCCGTTCAGCAAGAACGATTCGAATCTGTTTTCGGTCAATCTGACGGGCTATCCCGACGGTTGGTACCTGGTCAGGATCACAACTTCCTCAGGAACCTATACGTTTACAATGATGAAGCAGTAGTGTATGGGTGGGCGGATGAAGAACATAGCGATGTTTTTTTTCTTTTGGTTTGGCTTGCTGACCGGGCAAGAGGGTGCGATAGACAGCCTGATCAGCCAGATTGAAGAGGAAAGGCAGGACACCGCTCGCGTCAACCTGCTCAATGATCTGAGCACAGCCTACATTCAGAATGATCAGCTAGATAGCGCGCTCGCATGCTCCGAGCGCGCTATTGAGCTTTCCCGTGAGATCCCTTTCAAAAAAGGCGAGGCCTATGCCATAAAGAACAAGGGTATCGTGGAGTACTACCAGGGAAACTATCTGGATGTGCTGGAAAGCTGGACCCGGTCTCTGGAGATTTTCGAAGAGATCGATTTCAAGCTTGGCATAGCGAACCTTTCCAGCAATCTGGGAGTTGTTTACTATGATCAGGGAAGTCTTGATCGAGCACTTGACTATTATCTTAAATCTTTGAGGATCAGTCAACAACTTGAGGATCCTTTTCGAATCTCAACGGCTTTGATCAACACGGGAGCCGTTTACAGTCAGATGCAGGATTACGATAAGGCCCTTAACTATTTTCACCAGATAGAAGCCTATATCGATGAGCTTGATGACGTTATGATACAGTCAGCCTACCTGATGGGTGTGGGAGACATTTATGCACTGAAGGGAGAGCACGAAATTGCGGAGAGCTATTTGAGAAGAGCCCTGGCCATTAACAAGGGCACTCCTGATTATCCTCATTCCCTGCTTTCGCTCGGACGGCAGGAACTTTCTTTGGGAGATCGCGAAAGGGCAATAAAACTCTTTTGGGAGTCTTATGAAGCTGCTAAAGCCTCGAATTTGAACCTGGACATGCTCCAGAGCCTGATCGCCCTGGGAGACATTTACCACGAGGATGACTTTGATCAATCTGTTTGGGCATATAAAGAGGCGGAGGCCCTCGCTTTGGAGATGGACACCAAGGAGGAGCTAAGGGACATTTACAAGGGAATGTCGCTGGCTTTTAAGGAAGCCGGCGATTTCGAGGAAGCATATGCTTATCAGGACAAGTATCTTGAATTGAAGGATCAGGTGTTCAACCTCGAGACCGATGACAAGATAAGGGGTCTGCAGTTTGATTTTGATCTTCAAAAAAAGCAGGACCAGATTGGATTGCTTGAAAAAGAATCAGAGATCATTCAGCTCAGGGAAAAGAGACAGAAAAGCGCATTTTATGTTTCACTTCTTGTATTGGTGCTCATCGCCATAATAGCCCTGACTATTTTCAACAGGTACAAATACGTCAAAAAGAGCAATAAGATCATCGAAGCGGAAAAGGACAGGTCGGAAAACCTCCTTTTGAACATCCTGCCCAAGGAAACTGCAGAAGAGCTTAAGGAAAATGGACGAGTCGAAGCGAAGCAATTTGAGTCGGTGACCGTTTTATTCACTGATTTCAAGGGCTTCACGCGATCCTCGCAGAATTTATCGCCTGCCAAGCTTGTTAAAAGTGTCGATTTTTATTTCTCGAACTTTGATAGGATAATAGAGAAATATGGCCTCGAAAAGATCAAGACCATAGGAGACGCCTACATGTGTGCAGGAGGGTTGCCTTTTCCAACACCAGGGCATCCAAAGAAGATGATTCGAGCTGCGACTGAGATAGCCGAATTTGTGGAAGAAGTAAAGCAGTCGGGGGATGATTCTATTGTACATTTTGACATCCGCATCGGAATCAATACGGGGCCAGTTGTGGCAGGTGTAGTGGGAACAAAGAAGTTTGCCTACGATATATGGGGAGATACAGTTAACGTTGCAGCGCGCATGGAGTCAAATTCTGAACCGGGCAGGGTCAATATTTCAGAATATACGTATGAGCTTGTACGAGATGAGTTCAATTGCAAATACCGGGGAAAGATAGATGTCAAGAATAAGGGTATGATGAAGATGTATTTTGTTGAAGGCACAAGGGAAATTGAAAAATCAAGAGATAAAAAAGCTGAAATATCACTTTAATTCACTACCTTTAAAACAATTAGGTCAAATTGCTATGATTTTTCCCCCGAAAAAGTTCGATACTGATAGAGTCACATTTATGTCTAATTCAAATGAGTCAATATGGATAAATACATTACTTTAAAAGAGCAGGTGCTGGAGCTGCTGAGAACAAAACTTCCGGAAAGTCTTTATTACCACGGAGCCGACCATACCCTAAAGGTGATGGAAGTTGCCGAAGAGTACATCGAACATCACAAATTGGGAGTTCACGAGGCGCAGATTTTGCGTCTTGCAGTTCTTCTTCATGATGTTGGTTACACCAAGTCTTCTCTCAACCATGAGGAAGAAGGAGCTAAAATAGCCAAGGAAATGATGACGGAACTCGGCTATTCCTTTCTTCATACGAAGGTTGTGGCGGATTTGATTCGTGCGACAAAGATGCCGCACCGGCCTACAAATCAGCTGGAGCGGATTATCTGCGACGTGGATCTGGATTACCTCGGAAGAGAGAATTACAAGGATGTCAGCGAGCTTCTTTTTAAAGAGCTCTATGAGAATTCAATGATAGACTCCAGAGAGGAATGGATCAAGATGCAAGTGGATTTTCTGGAAAATCACAAGTTCCATACGCTTTACGCCCGCAATGAAAGACAACCTGTAAAAGAGAAATGGCTTGCGGAACTTCGCAGTTCACTTCCTTTAGGAGAGTCTTTGGCTTCGTAATCGACTTGATTATTCTCAATTTCAGGTTGCTGGATGATTCGGTAAGTAAATCTGTATCTTCGGACAAGAAATTCATGCATTCATATCAAATGAGTTGCAATGTAATTTCTTTGTTTTATTTTTAAGTTGTGTTGTGTTTCGTGCTTTTAGAATTATGACATTAATATGCCGAAAGAAGTTTATTGATATTTATTCAAACTCTAATTAACTCAATCAAATTATTGCCTCATGGAACTCTCCCCCTCCTCAGGTCAAGCGAAAAAGAGCTTTTTGCCTCCCTCTCTTGCACCAATATCTGTTCTGTTTTTTTTGTTTATAGCCCTTACTTCATTTGCCCAAAAGGGCGGAGGTAATGGGGTAAAGGACCTGGTCGTTCGTGTTTGCACGGAAGAAATTGGCAATGGATTGTATCAGGCTTCATTTAGTTATGAAAACCCGAACAACAAGGAAGTGATAGTTGGGGAGGAAGACAGTTTCGTCAATTCCTCGAAGGGAAAGAAGTCAAAAGGACCTAAAGCATTCAAGTCGGGAAAGGTCGACAAGGCATTTACCAAGGAGTTCACCTCGGGAGAGACTGTGGTTTGGACCGTGATCAATCCAAACGGAAACACTCATGAGGTGGTTGCCAGTGCCAGTTCCTCGCACTGCCCGGATGGTGAAGCAGGGTTCATTTTCCCTGTCTACGCGGGAGATGGAAAATACGATGACCTCATTGGATCCAAGTTGGGCTCGCTGGCGGATGGCACCGCGGGAGACAATCCCTCCGATTTGATCTTTCAGATCGACAACCAGCAGCGCGTGCTTATTGAGATTGTACCCAACCAAGGAAAGACACAAGACGTCATTAACAGGTTGCAGTCAAACTACGGGCTTGCTGTGGCTGATTTCCTGATTGACCCTGCCGCTATTATTGCTAATAATTTAACAACTGTTGACGTGGCCTTCCCGATCAACAGGCTGAACGAGCTCAATGCGGAAGTGTCACTTATCAACTTTGTAAGGCCGTTGTATCCGTCTTTTCAAAATAACGGGATAACAACTACCCAGGGCGATGCAGCCCAAAAAACAGATATAGTGCGAGACGCCTATCGGATGGTGGTCGATGGAGAGATCGTTCCTGTTGACGGACGAGGTGTCAAGATTGGTGTCATTTCGGATAGTTTTGACAAACAACCCTTTACCCAAAAATCAAATGCAACGGTCGATGTCGAAAATGGGGACCTTCCGGGAATAGGTAATCCAAATGGGTATTTCACCCCAGTTGATGTAGTTAAGGAATTCGAAGGCCCTGTTGCTTCAGATGAGGGACGTGCCATGATGCACATAATTCACGACATTGCTCCAAGTGCTGAGCTCGCATTCTATTCGGGCATTGAGTCTCCAAGGGAATTTGAACTGGGGGTTCAGGGACTTGATCTTGTAGGATGCGATGTGATTGTAGATGACATCACCTTTATCACGGAGCCCTTTTTCGGTCTGGGAAGAGTTTCTGCAGCAATACAGAACTTCACAATTGGTGATGGTAAGGCCTATTTCAGCTCGGCAGGAAATTTTGGAAATGACGGCTATCAGGCTGTTTTTCAAGCTTCCCCTACAACACCATCGACGAATTTCCTATCTTCTGGCTCTGACACGAGGGCGCATGTTTTTGGAACCAATTCTGACGGCAGCCCTGATGTTCTTCAACGATTCAGTGTTGAGGGAGGAAAAGTATATATGATCGTACTCCAGTGGGACGAGCCACTTGCTTCACAGGTGAACAACCTGGGTGCCAATTCAGACCTTGATATTTATATCGTCGATGACTTGGGAAGGCTTTTAGTGGGTAATAATCGGATCAACGATTCAGGGGATCCGACGGAGATTATTGTCTTTCAGGCTACCG
>JAUIKV010000108.1 GCA_030430615.1 Bacteroidia bacterium | reverse complement strand
TCGCGACGGATTTCTGAGCATGGGTCATGGAAGGGCACTTATCAATATTCCTGACACGGATCTTCAGCTACAGGTTTATCAAAAGATCATCAAGGACAAGCTTTCAGTGCGTCAGACCGAGCAACTTGTCAAGAATGTGAAGTCGGGCAAACCACTGGATCCGGCTCCAGCACCCAAAAAGGAACTTCCTGACTTTGTAAAAAATGGAATTCAGGGGATGTCGAAGTACCTTGGGCACAAGATCGAGGTGAAGGTCTCTGGGAAAGAGAAGGGCAAAATTGTTATTCCATTTCATTCCGAAGAAGATTTCAACCGCATCAGAAAACTCCTGGAATAGATGCTTTTGAAGATTATCAATAGCGCCATCTTCTGTATTTTTTGTTGGAATTGGGCCGTGGCCCAGGATACAGACAGTGACCTGATAATCGAATCGGAGCAACCTGCAGTGGAGGTGGAGGGAATTGACCCTCTTTCACCTGCGCGAGCCGCATTCTACTCAGCCGTTCTACCCGGGCTGGGCCAGGCATACAACAAAAAATACTGGAAGATCCCGATTGTTTACGCAGCCATTGGCACCGGGGTCTATTTCGTAGTTGACAACCAGCAGGAATACCTCAGGTACCAGGAGGCTTACAAGCTAAGGATATCAGGTCGCCCGGATGAGTTTGACGGGACCGGTGACAATCCCAACATAAGCGAAGACGGTTTGATACGGGCCCAGGAGGTCCTGAAGAAGAATCGGGACCTGGCCCTTTTCATTACGATAGGCCTGTATGCCCTGAACATCATCGAAGCCAACGTGGATGCGCACCTGGATGACCGGGCTTTCAGCAGGAACCTTTCCGTTCGCCCGACACTTGAGCTGAACCCGATTGACAATCAAGCTATAGCAGGACTTAATCTAAAATTTGATTTCTAATCTTCTCATTCACAACGATTCATGAAAATAGCTTTACTCGGATACGGACGCATGGGGCAGGCCATTGAAAAAATAGCTCTCGAACGTGGGCATGAGATCGTGATCCGAAAGGATATGGAACCCCTGACGGTCGATTTGGGCCTGGCTGACGTAGCGATTGACTTCAGTCATCCCAATGCGGCTTTTGACAATATCGTATCCTGCCTCGAGGCTGGGGTACCCGTGGTTTCGGGAACCACAGGTTGGCTGGATCGTTTCGAGGAGGCAAAAGCACTTTGCGCAGAGACCCAAGGCGCTTTTTTGTACGCCTCGAATTTCAGCATTGGGGTAAATCTCTTTTTTAATTTAAATGCCTATCTTGCCCGCCTGATGCGGCCTTTGAAGGATTATGACGTCGAGCTTGAGGAGATTCATCACGTGCATAAACTCGACGCTCCGAGCGGCACGGCAATCACTCTGGCCGAAGGCATTTTGAATGAAAGTGACAAGGAAAGCTGGAGCCTTGACAAAGAGTCCCCGGCAGATCTTTTCATCGGAGTGAAGCGCGAAGGAGAAGTTCCCGGAACCCATAAAGTGCGATACAGTTCCGAGGTGGATAGCATTGAGATCAAGCACACCGCCCACAGCAGAACAGGTTTTGCCCTGGGGGCCGTTGTTGCCTCCGAATGGCTCCTTGGAAAACGGGGGGTGTTCGGCATGAAAGACGTCCTAGATTTATAAACCTGTCCATGCAAATTCCTCTTTGGGAAACGTAACAAATCCGATCAGGAACGCACTAACATAAAAGAACGATTAAAATTCGATTGAGATTATGACATTGCTACAGTGGTTGATTTTTATTCTTGCAATTCAGGTTATTCATGCCCTTGGAACCTGGAAGCTTTATGTGAAAGCAGGTAGAAAGGCCTGGGAGTCAATTGTGCCAGTTTACAACGCAATCGTGCTGATGCAGATCATAAACCGGCCGAAATGGTGGGTAATCCTGCTTTTTATACCGATCATCAACCTTTTGATGTTCCCCATTATCTGGATTGAGACCATTCGGAGCTTCGGTCGAAATTCGCGCCAGGACACCTGGCTTGTGGTCCTGACCCTCGGGTTCTACATCTATTATGTCAACTATGCTCTGGATGTGAAATACATTGAGAACAGGAGTCTGAAGCCGAGAACGGCTACCGGTGAATGGGTGAGCTCGATCGCTTTCGCTGTGATTGCCGCAACGCTGGTGCACACCTATTTCATGCAGCCTTATACGATACCCACATCTTCTCTTGAGAAATCCTTGTTGATTGGGGATTTTCTATTTGTAAGCAAGTTTCACTACGGGGCACGCGTGCCCATGACAACCGTGGCGGCCCCTATGGTGCATGACACTTTGCCGCTGATCAAGACAAGAAGTTATTTGAACAAACCTCAGCTGCCTTATTTAAGGTTGCCGGCTCTTCAAAAGATCAAACAAAACGACATTGTGGTTTTCAGCTGGCCGGTGGATACCGTCGAGCAGTTTTTCAAGAAGACCAACCGTCGAATCCGCAAACCCATTGACAAGAAATCGAATTATGTCAAGCGTTGCGTAGGGCTTCCCGGGGACTCTCTCGAAATTAGGGAAGGTTACGTCTACATCAACGGAAAAAAGAACGAGCTTCCCGACCGGGCCAGGCTCCAGTTCTTTTACGACACTGATACGGATGGGCAGCCTTTAAGCGTCAAAAGCCTGAAGAGTCGATATCATGTGCGTGAGGGTGGACAGCTGCGCGATGGGAACTACATATTGAACCTTACTGCTGAGGATGCTCAGCTCCTGAAAAAGAACCCTACAGTCAAGAGTCTCGAAAGGCGAATTATGCCAAAGGGGGAAGGGGAAGACGTGTTTCCTAATGTGGCGTCGCTACGCTGGAACAAAGACAATTACGGGCCCATCTATATTCCGGAAAAGGGACAGACCGTGGAGCTCAATGCTCAGACTTTGCCTTTTTATAAGAAGGTCATCGTGGAGTATGAAAAGAATACGCTTCGTCTGGCGGACGGTCAGATCTATTTGAATGAAAGTTCAAATCCATCTACCCAGTACACCTTCAAACAGGACTATTACTGGATGATGGGTGACAATCGTCACAACTCGGAAGATTCGCGATATTGGGGTTTTGTGCCCTTCGACCACGTGGTCGGCAAACCCGTGTTTATCTGGTTCAGTTGGAATTCTGATGGGCAGGGTCTTGGAAAAATCCGATGGGAGAGGCTCTTTACAACTGTAGGAGGGAGTGGCAAGCCTGTTTCTTACTTCTGGCCCTTCGTCGGACTCATGGTGGCCCTGTACGTTTTCAACTGGTTTAGAAAAAGGAAAAAAGCCTGAGGCCTTATTTGAAGAGTTCGAGATTTTGATCCTGCATCCTACTTTTTTCGCCCCGATAATTCAATATGTTGCCCTCACTTCGGGCAAGTCGGTGCTTTTTGAAATGCAGGACAATTTTCAAAAACAGACTTACAGAAACCGATGCTATATTTATGGAGCAAATGGCAAACAGCTGCTTACAGTGCCCGTTGTTCACGCCCATGGAAAAGGAAGGCAAAAGACTCGGGACGTTCGAATTGACAATAGTTTTAGATGGCAGATCAATATGCTGAGGTCTCTGGAGGCTTCCTATAGATCTTCACCGTTTTTTGAATTCTACGAAGATGACATTCGGCCGGTCTTCGAAAAAAAGCACGACTTTTTAATCGACGTGAACCTGGCTTCGATTGAGGTAGTCAACGAGTGCTTAGGGCTGGATTTTGATTATTCAGCTACAGAGAAATATCAAATAGACGGGTATGAGAATGACTTTCGATATCTCGTAAATGCCAAATCAAAGCAGGTTTTTGAAATGGAGCCCTATACCCAGGTCTTTGATAATAAATTTGGTTTTCTCGGCGATCTAAGCGTGCTAGACCTGCTTTTCAACGAAGGAACGAATGCTGCCAACTACCTTGAGGAGCATCAGTCCCTTCTCGAACGGGATTGATTTTACTGGTTCCTGTTCTCTGGCGTTGGCGGAGGGCCGTCCGGGATATTAGCCTTGTAGACTTCATCTCCTTTGCGCTCCTTGTACTCAGCTTTCACCTTCTCTACCAATTTTGGATCTTCGAAGAGATCCACCATGGTCATAGCCATGGCCTTTGATGCATAGATCATCCCTTTGTGACCGATCGACATGCCTCCACAGGCTACTACGGCCCAGGAGTGCCAGGGCGTGTCTTTGGGCGCTACAGTAACGCTGAGGTTGATATTGGCCACGTTCCAACTCACGTCGCCCACGTCGGTGGAACCTCCTCCGGGATGCTCTTCAGTCTCTTTCAGTGGTCTGATCTCGCTGTCGAAACCGACCTGCGGTTTTCCGGTTTGTTCCTGAATGGTTTTACCGAAGGCAATCTCTTCAGGGGTGTAGGTAATGGGGCCGAGCAATTCCAGGTTCTGCTGCATGATCTCACCACCGGCGCGGTTGACAAGAACCTCGTAGATTCCTGATATCAGGGAAATCTTATAATCGACATTGGCCATGATGGCAGCGCCTTCCGCCATTTTCATGGCGTGCTCATATACGGGCATCAGACCCGCTCTTTTCGTGTCCCGAATACGCACCCAGATTCTCGAGTAATCAGGCACCACGTTGACCACCTGTCCACCGTCCTGAATGTGATAGTGCATGCGAACCGTCGGCTTGACGTGCTCCCTGTAGTAGTTGATTCCAGTTGTGTAAAGCTCCAGTGCATCTGAGGCGCTTCTTCCATTCCATGGGTCAGCAGAGGCATGAGCCGCCTGACCGGTGAATTCCACCATGAAATCGACCAGTGCGAGGCTGCTTTGAACGTCAGCTTCTGTATTGGCTGACGGGTGCCAGCTTATGTTTACGTCCACGTCGTCCCATAGACCTTCGCGAACCATCCAGATCTTTCCGAAGTATTTTTCCTCGCTGGGAGTCCCGAAGAATTTTACAGTACCCTTGATCTTTCCCGCTTCTATCATTTCTTTGATCGCAACGGCAGCCCCAAGACTCGCCGTACCGAACATATTGTGTCCGCATCCGTGACCTCCGGCTCCTTCTTCCAGGGGTTCCTTGGTTGGCAGGGCTTTCTGCGAGATTCCGGGCAGGGCGTCAAACTCGCCCAATATTCCAATCACTGGTTTTCCCGAACCATAGGTTGCAACAAATGCGGTCGCCATGTCAGCAACACCTCTCTCGACAGTAAACCCATTAGCCTCAGCATAATCTGAGAGCAATTTCGAAGATTCGTATTCCTCGAATGCAATCTCCGCATTTGCCCAAATGTCGTCACTGATCTTTATCAGGTCTGATTTGTGCTTCTCAACAGATTCTGCAACTGCAGCTTTGTTCTTTGGTAGTTTCTTTTGGGCGTGTAAGGCCGTTGCCGCTATGAGCAACAGGGCAAGGAGTAGTCTTCTGGTCATGGAAAGTGATTTAAAAATGTGGGTAATTTTATTTTTTCGGCTTTTTTTCAGCATATTTCTGCTTGTTGAGCTCATCCTGAAGCTCTCTTCGGACCTTTTGCTCCCTTTCGAGTGCTTTGGCCTTGTAGGCTTCAAATTCCTTTTCAGTGTCAGCCAGCAAATCCTGGGCCTGGGTTGTAATCGAGTTACTTGAACGAAATCTGAATATGAAGAAAAGCAGTAGGGCCACCAAACTGAAGATGATGGTCCACAGCAAGCTGTTGTAAGCCGACTTGGTCATTGGCATCCCTAAGAACTTGATGTTGTCTTTCTCCTTGGTAACAGCAGAAAGATTGTCGTTGGTGGTTTTCAAGTCATTTTTCAAGTTAGTGATCTCAGTACCTTGAACTTCAACTAGTTTCTTAGTATCACTAAGTTCTTTTTTAATGGACTTCAAGGAATCCAGCACATTACCCTTGATCTTTTGGTAGGATGTTTTCTTAACGACCTTATACTCCTGGTAGGAGCTCGATTTTCTGTATAGATAGTCGAATTGACTCTCAAGGGTTCCGCTTTCCAAAGAAGGCTTGGGTTCCTGGGAAGGTTCGGTCTGAGCAAATGAAGAGAGGGAAATGAATACAACAAAGGTAAAAGCAACTAGCGATCTCAATAATTTCATTTCGATTTGTTTATATGAATAATCTCGAAAGACCTTCGCCCAAGCTAAACCATAAGGTTTTTAATACTTTTGGGGCGTTCTGTCTATGTTACAAGCGGTTAAAATTAACTAAAAAAGCCTTGTCCGCAAAAATTATTTTAACGCCTGTCGCATAAGGCTGACCGGATGATGCGCCACGGTGCTGGTGCCGTCCTTTATCTGGTGGCGACAACTGGTGCCCGCAGCAGCAATGTCCACGTTCGATCCTGCCCCCCGAACCTTGGGGAAAAGCGTGTCTTCCCCGACCTGCATGCTGATTGCATAATGCTCTTTCTCATAGCCGAAGGAACCGGCCATTCCACAGCATCCCGTATTGAGAATGGAAACCTCATAATTTGCGGGGAGGTTCAGCATGTCAAAGGTCGCTTTCACATCTGACAATGACTTCTGGTGACAATGTCCGTGTATCTTGAGTGTCTTTCTTTCATCAGTGAACCGCTCGGATCTGATATTTCCGGCCTGAATCTCCTTTTGAAAGAACTCCTCTATGGTAAGGGAGCATTTGGAAATCTCCAAGGCAGCTTCTTTGTCATCGGCAAGCCTGAGGTATTCATCTCTAAACCCTAGAATCGCGGAGGGCTCAATCCCTACAAGTGGTTTTTCCTGACTTACGAGGTATTTGAAATGCTGTATGTTTTTATCGATAACCACTTTGGCCTTGTCCAACATGCCTTTGGAAATAAGACTGCGCCCACTTTCTTCGTGTTCCGTGACAATAACCCTGTAGCCCAGCCGATGCAAAAGCTCGATGCAGTCGCGCCCGACTTCACTGTCGTAATAATCAGTGAATTCGTCGAGAAAGAGGTAAACTTCCCCTAGCGATTTTTCACCGTCATTGTGGTTCTTCTCCAGCCGGCTGATATTTTTTCGAAACCATTTTCGGGTTGTCTGGGCCTTTAGCTTCGGGATGCTGCGCTCCGGGGCCACACCGATCATGCGTTTTGTCACGCTCATGTTGAGCAAAGCATTGGTCAGCCATGGCACTTTGCTTCCGAGTTTGTTGTACTTCACATTGTCTCCGAAAAGCCTGCTGCGCAAGGGGATGCCATTAGCTGATTGGTATTGAAACAGAAACTCAGCTTTGAGAGCGGCCACATCCACGTTGCTTGGACATTCACTTGCGCAAGCCTTGCAGCTGAGGCATAGATCAAAAACCGTCTTGAGTTCCTCGTGATCAAAAGGGTTCTCGGATTGATTGTGTGTCAGGAACTCACGCAAGGCATTGGCTCGCGCCCGAGTGGTGTCTTTTTCGTCTTTAGTGGCCCTGTAGCTTGGGCACATGGTTCCACCAGCCTCGACAGATTTGCGGCAATCACCTGAGCCGTTGCATTTTTCTGCGGCACGCAGGATTCCCAGTGAATCGGAAAAATCCATGATTGTTGAAGGATCGGGCTCTTTTCTGTCAGGCGTGTAACGCAATGACTGATCCATAGGCCACGGATCGATGATTTTGCCAGGATTGAATATTCCTTCAGGATCAAAAAGGCTTTTGATTTGCCTTAGGAGATTGTAATTCTTTTTGCCGATCATTTTGTGCAGGAATTCTGAACGAACAATACCATCTCCGTGCTCTCCGCTCATCGAGCCCCTGTATTTCTTCACGAGATCGGCAACTTCAGTTGTAATCTGTCGGAAGAGCTGAACATCCTCACTCTTCTTGAGATCCAGAATTGGCCTCAAGTGGAGCTCACCCGCTCCTGCATGCGCATAATAAACGGCCTCCTGCCCGAAACGCTCCATCATGGCTGTGAATTCGGCAATGTAGGAGGGAAGGTCATCCAGGGCTACAGCCGTGTCTTCGATGCAGGCCACCGCTTTTCGGTCACCTACAATGTTTCCAAGAAGTCCGAGCCCGGCTTTTCTGAGGTTAAAGGCTTTTTGAATTTCTTCCCCTTTCAATACGGGGTAAGCATATCCGAGATTTTTACTTTTAAGCTCTTTGATTAGCGCCAGGGCCTTGGCTTCAACCTGTTCTTCGGTATCCGCACAGACTTCCATCATTAAAATCGCTCTCGGATCTCCCTCGACAAAGAACCTGTTTTGCGATTGCTCCCTGTTGTTTTTTGTGCAATCGAGAATGGTTTTATCCATTAGCTCGCACATGAA
>JAUIKV010000107.1 GCA_030430615.1 Bacteroidia bacterium | reverse complement strand
TTCGAATGATATAATTCTTGCGGTCGTGAATTTTTGTAATCATCCCTGTACCTTCCGCCGGGTCAATTTCAAAGTCCACATGGTCACCAACCGTAACTGGATTGGTGCTTTTGATTCCGCGGGTTCTAAACTTTCCCCGAATCCGGCACTGGAACACTTGGTGCTCCTGGGTGCGCACCCAATACCAGCTGCCGGTTGATTTGGTCACAACGCCCTTCATGCCTCTAAGATATAAAAAGGGCATAAGACAATTGAAAATTCCGTCTTATGCCCCCGAATTATGTTGTTAAGTTATCAAATCAAGTCTGGGTATCACCCCAGGTCTGACCATCAAGCCATCTCCCGGTTTTAGTTCACATCCGGGAGTGTAGTGTAATCCTGAGCGTAGCGAAGCATTTGTGCTGCAAAACTCTCAGGTTGCTCGACCCTGATGTCAGTGATCTCTCCCTGCTCATCGGTTACCGGAACCAGGTCGGGATTGATGAATCCGGCATAAGGAGCCGACTTGAACTTGCTGTTTCTCTCCAGAACCTCTTTGTGAAGATCCTGATCGACCTTTACACCATAGGTTTCGACGAGATCACGACCGGCCTCGAAGTCTCCTTCAGATTTGATTCTTTGAATTTCTCTGAGCAATTCGCCAAACAAGGCTCTCAATTTGTCGTAGTCATTGATTTTGAAATAGGTTTTTCCATCCTTTTCGACCTTTTCAATGACGTTGTCTGCTTTTCCTTTTTCCATGGCCCAGGCAGCGACGAGCTGACGGTTTCTCATGTGTGCTTCTTCGATGTCATCACCGAGGTTCAAACGTATGAGTTGCAGCATCAATCCGTTGCGGATATATCCGTCATAAGCAGCTTTGCCTATCGCTTTGGCGTCAGGAGAGATTCCGATGTCAACAAGTTTTTGATCCGGCAGGTAATACAACCCGACCAGGTCGGCTCGGGCCTCTTCCAGGGTGGAGGCATAATTCTTCAGAGTCTCCTTCGGAGTTCCTATACCTTCGTTCAGCTTACCACTGGCATGACCGATCACCTCGTGAAGCGCTGTGTGCAGTTTGTCTGAAAGCTGACCGTATTCTTCCTCGTACTTTATCTCCTCTTGGTCAAAGGCGAATTCTTGTAACCTTCCGCTGCTTCCCGCATTGTTGTAGGCGTGAATTATATTGCCAAGCGAAACCGATTTTGAGCCGTGCTGCTCGCGGATCCAGTTGTTATTGGGCAAGTTGATCCCGATTGGGGTTGAAGGAGAGGCATCACCGGCTTCTCCCGCCACATTGATGGTTTTATAGGAAACCCCAACGACATTTTTCTTCTTGTGCTCTTCCTGAAGCGTCGAATTGTCTTCGAACCACTGGGCATTCTCGGCCAGAGCCGCCATCTTCTTTGACATTTCAAAGTCTTTGATCTGAATCACGGATTCGTATGAGCCTTTGTATCCCTTTGGATCGTTGTACACCTCGATAAAGCCGTTGATATAGTCAACGTCACCTTCGGTGGATTTTGCCCAGATGATATTGTATTGATCCCAGGTCTTGAGGTCTCCGGTTCGGTAATACTCGATCAAAAGCCCCAACGCCTCGGCCTGAGTCTCATTTTCTGCGACTTCTTTGGCTTTCTCCAGCCATTCGATGATTTTGTCAATGGAAGCACCGTAAAGGCCACCGCTTTTCCAAACTTTTTCCGCTACTTTACCGTTTTCCTTGACCAATTTGGAATTCAGGCCTTTTTCTATGGGTTGTTTGGCATCTACTTCGATTGCTCCGTAGAAGGCATCAACATCCGCTGTTGTGATGTCAGGCGCGTAGAAATTGATCGCTGAACCCTCTATAAGGCCTTTCTTTGGATCGAGATTCACCTTTTTGCTGTCTGAATCATCAAAGATCACCTCCATGGCCTCGCCTTCCAGCTCGGTTCCGGTGGCGCTCAGGATCTCCTCCAGGTAGGCCCTGCTGAATCCGGGATCGAATTTGTCATTCGCGTAATGATGGTGAATTCCATTTGAGAACCAGATACGCTTGAGGTATATTTCGAAATTTTTCCAATCATCTGTGGTTTTATCTCCCGAAAAATTGGTGTAAACCTGTTCAAGTGCCCTCCTGATTTTCAGGTTGTGCCTGTAGTTTTGATCGTACATGATATCCCTTCCCGCAAGTCCGGCCTGGGTGAGGAAGTACACATATTTTTTCTGTTGCAGGTTCAACTGTTCAAAGCCAGGGATCTGATATCTCAGAATCTTGAGGTCTGCAAACTGCTCGGACAGAAATTCAAAGTCTTTTGACTCGACTTTTTGGGCCTCGGCCACCTCGGGTTGCTCCTGTTTGCCCTGGCAGGAAAACACGAGAAATGCCACGAGTAAAATGTGTATTAAATACTTGATTTTCATAGGGTGAATTTTGTTTGTGAATGAATGTTCAAATGTAGCCAAAAGGCGCTGTTTTACCAAACTTCGGAAGGAGATTAAGTGCTTCTGTTTGAAAGCCTTGGGATTTAATTCTTATATTTGATATTCAATGAATCAAACTTTTTATCCATGCGATTTCTCAAGTACTTTTTCTTGTTCTTGCTCATCGCCGTCGTTGCAGCCTCAATCTATCTTGCATCGCTCGACGGAACCTATGATGTGAAGAGGACCCGGTTCATACCGGCAGACCCGGAAGTGGTGTTCAACGATCTGAATGATTACAGGAACTGGGCGGATTGGGGGCCCTGGTATGAGGAGGATAGCACCATTGTTGCGACTTATGCTGAAAACACAGTGGGTGTTGGAGGGTCCTACTCATGGACTTCAAAAGATGGAGAAGGGGAGATGACGCGCACGGTGAGCAATCCCAATGAGCGAATTGAATCGGAAATTCTCTTCAAGACTCCTTTCGGGGATATGGGCTCTGACGTGTACTGGATCCTCGAAGAGAAAGAAGGAGGCACTGATCTCACCTGGGGGATGAAAGGTGAAATGCCTTTTTTGACCCGGTTCATGGCGAGCAGCATGGAGGAGCAGATGGGTCCGATGGAGGAACGTGGGCTGGAGCTTTTTGAAGCCAGCATCAAGAAAAAGATGCAGGTGTACAGCATAGAAGATAAGGGCGTTACAGACTATAGCGGAGGGTTCTATCTCTATGTCTCAGCCAGCAGCCAGATCAGCGACATGAACCCCAAATTCAGGGAGATGATGCAACAGGTTCTTACCTATGCTGAAGAAAACAGCATCAGACTCACGGGAAGTCCTTTTGCTGTCTATCACAAATTCGACCAGGAACACGGAACGGCAATGTTCTCAGTGGGCTACCCGGTAAGTGAACGGGTGATCGTAGAATCGGATTCAGATGTAGTCTCAGGCTACATGAAACGAGGCAGCTATTTCAAAACTGTGCTGAAGGGAAGCTATGATCACTTAAAGGAAGCCTGGGAAAGCGCTGTTGCAGGAGCCGCTCAATTGGGAGCCTATGAGCCCGTTGAGAATGGTGAGCCATTTGAGATTTACGTAAAGCAGTTGGATGACACACCGAATCCGGCTGAGTGGGTTACCGAGATTTTCATTCCGGTCCGATTGAAGCAGGGCTCCCAGGGATTCTCACCCCCGGGTGCCTAAAAAGCTCGATTCAGAAAGATCAATTTGCCACTTCGGAGTTTAGATTCTCGTAGCCCATATTGAAGAGGGTAAAGCTGAAAATATCCGCATACTGATCAATGATCTTGGAAACGGGTGTTCCCGCACCGTGACCGGCTTTGGTTTCTATTCGTATCATAACCGGATTGCTTCCCGCCTGTTTGTCTTGCAACTCAGCGGCAAATTTAAAGGAATGAGCCGGTACCACACGATCGTCGTGATCTCCAGTCGTAATCAAAGTTGCCGGGTATTGAACTCCTTTCTTCACATTGTGAACCGGTGAATATCCATGGAGATACTCGAACATTTCTTCGCTTTGTTCCGAAGTCCCATAATCGTAGGACCATCCGGCTCCTGCCGTGAAAGTGTGATACCTGAGCATGTCCAGGACACCAACAGCGGGTAAAGCAACTTTCATGAGTTCAGGTCGCTGAGTCATTACCGCTCCCACCAGAAGCCCTCCGTTGGAACCTCCTCGTATGGCCAAATAGTCTGAAGAGGTGTAATTTTCTTCGATCAGATATTCCGCAGCAGCTATAAAATCGTCAAAAACATTTTGCTTTTTCATTTGCGTTCCGGCATCATGCCACTCTTTGCCGTACTCCCCGCCTCCGCGAAGATTGGCAACAGCATAGACCCCACCCATTTCAAGCCAGGTCGCTGTGGTGATTCCAAAACCTGGGGTCAGACTGATGTTGAAACCCCCGTATCCGTAGAGCATCGTCGGGTTCTTTCCGTTGAGCTCCAATCCCTTTTTGTATGTGATGATCATTGGAACACGCGTTCCATCCTTAGAAGTATAGAACACTTGCTTCGACTCGTAATCCTCGGAGATGAAGTTTACCGCAGGTTTTTTGTATACCAGTGATTTCCCATTTGAGGGATCAAATTCATAAATAGTCGATGGTTGAACGTAGTTTGTAAAGGAATAGTAGAGTTTGCCATCTTTTTTCTTGCCGTTGAATCCGGATGAGGATCCGCTACCTGGCAATTTAACCTCCCGAACAAGGTTTCCTTTTGTGTCGTATTGAAGAACCTGAGATAAAGCATCTTTCATATATTCGGCAAAGAAATAACCGCTCCCGGTTGCGATGCCAAGCACGTTCTCCGTCTCTGGGATTACATCCTGCCAATACTCCTGACCCGGTTTCCCGATATCAGCCTTTACCAATTTTCTGTTTGGGGCATTGTGATTTGTCGAAATGAAAAGCGTGTTGCCTTCGCTGAAAACAAGAGAATGGTCTCCGTCAAAATCATCGACCATAGTTTGCAATCCTGACTTTTTGTTTCGAAGATCCTGTACGTAGAGTTCGCTCCCTGAGGTCGAATTGGCTGCTGTGATCGCCAGGTAATTCTGATCCTCTGTCACAGTGCCAAATACATATCTTCGTTTCATTTCTTCTCCGAAGATCAGTTGATCCTCTTCCTGGGTAGTCCCGAGTTTGTGATAAAAAAGCTTGTGCTGATCGGTCTTGGCCGATAGCTCACTCCCCTCAGGCTTGTCATAACTCGAATAGTAGAAACCCTCATTCTTGTACCAGGAGATGGCACTGAATTTGACATCTGCCAGGGTGTCTTCCATGACCTCTTTTGACCGGGCATCCATCACAATGATTTTTCTCCAGTCGGAACCACCTTCCGAAATGCTGTATGCTACCTTGGATCCGTCCTTGCTGAACGAAACCGTGCCCAATGAGGTCGTACCATCCTCTGAAAAGCTGTTGGGATCAAGAAAAACCTCAGGTGACTCCTGGCCTTTCTGGCGATAGAGCACATATTGGTTTTGCAAACCGTCATTTTTATAGAAATAATTGTAGTCTCCGTGTTTGGTAGGAGCCGTATATTTTTCATAATTCCAGAGAGTGGTGAGTCGCTCCTTGATTTCTTCTCTGAAGGGTATCGTTTCAAGATAGCCCTGCGTGACTTTGTTCTGTTCTTTCACCCAGGCCTCGGTCTCTGGTGAACGATCATCTTCGAGCCAGCGGTACGGGTCGGCTACCTGGGTTCCAAAATACGTGTCAGTGACTTCTCCCTTGCGGGTTTCAGGATACTGCATGGTTGTTTTTTGAGCGTTGAGTTGTGACCAAGAGATGACTATGATTGTCATCAAGGTCAGTGTTAACTTCTTTTTCATGGTGAGGAATTTCTTTTCGGACTGCTGGGTTATGAAGACATCAGTGGTCTGGGATTGACAAAACAATCGTCAGTTGATGGCATTGACAATTTCAACCTTGCCAGGCAACAGCTGCTTCAAAGTGGATTCGATGCCATTTTTCAACGTAATCGTCGATGATGGGCATCCGTTGCAGGCTCCCTGAAGGAGCACATTCACTTCTTTGGTGTCAGGGGCATAGGAAAGAAACTGGATATTGCCCCCATCCCCGGCTACAGCCGGTTTGATATACTCCTCCAGGACACCAATGATCTCCTTTGAGATGTCATCATTGGTTGGGGTGTATTCGGTTTGTCGGGTTCCATCCGAAGAGGATGTAGGCACGTAATTCTCAGAAACGACACGTCTGCCACTCTGGAGGTACTCTTTTAAAAAATCTCTGAGGGAATTGTTGATTTCGAACCAATCGAGGTCACCGGTTTTCTGGATGGACACGTAATTGTCTGAGAGAAAAACCTCCTTGACAAAGGGAAACTCAAAAAGCTCCTTGGCAAGAGGAACGGATACTGCCTGCTCCGGGGAGCTGAGCTCAATGTGCTGGTTGGTCAGCAATTGATTCGTGACAAACTTTTGCACGTTGGGATTTGGTGTGCTCTCCGCATAGACTTCCACCAACGCATTTTTGTTCTCTTCGATGAAAATTGACTCGTTTTGAGAAACGAAAGCCCCGAGGATGTCTTTCAATTCATCCTGAACCTCCGACCACTCCAGGATGTCAAATTTTTCAATCGCGATGAAGTTGGCGGTGACAAAAACCTTTTTGACAAATGGAAGGTGAAACATTTGTTGAACCAGCGAGGAGTTCTTCGCATCATCGATGGAATTGTATTCAAAACTCCCCTCGGTCAGCATTTTGTCGAAGACGAATTTGATGATGGCAGGACTGCCCGTGCTTTCTATTTTGATATTGTTCATGGCTGTTCGATTTTGAATGGCAAATTTACGAAACTATTTTTGCTTACTTTTGAACCATTCGTTAAAAACATCCTAAATTATGATACTTAAGACGGTGCTTGGTAAGTCTCCTCAATGGGGTAAAGACTGCTATTTTTCTGAAACTTCAACAGTGATAGGAGACGTGCTTATGGGAGATCAGTGCAGCGTATGGTTCAACGCCGTAATTCGCGGAGACGTTCACTACATCAGGTTGGGGAACAAGGTAAATGTGCAGGACGGGGCGGTGATTCACGCAACCTACAAAAAGTCACCTACAGAAATCGGGAACAACGTTTCGATCGGTCATAATGCCCTTGTGCACGGATGCACGGTGCACGACAATGTGCTCATCGGGATGGGAGCGATTTTGATGGATGACTGTGTCGTGAACAGCAACAGTATCATAGCGGCTGGAGCCGTCGTCACCAAAGGCACTGTTGTTGAGTCTGGATCGGTCTTTGCCGGCACGCCTGCGAAGAAAATCAAGGACATTGATCCTGAACTCTTGACGGGAGAAGTAGAGCGTATAGCGGAAAGCTATATCAAATACGCCAGCTGGTATCGCGAATAAAAAAACCGGAAGCTACTGAGCTCCCGGTTTTAAAACCGTACGAATTTCTAACGATTTAGATTCCTAATTTGGCCTTTACAGCTGGCATCAGGTCTTCACCTTCGAAGACGATCAAGCCTTTGCCAGGCGAGGAATCCAGGACGTACTTGATTCCTTTTTCAGCAGCGACATCGCTCACTGCTTTTTGAGCTTTCTCCACGATCGGCTTGAGGAGGTCAAAACGTTTTTTCTGGATCTCCTGATCTGCCGTCTGGGCATATTTCTGGATCTTGTTTTTCAATCCTTCGACTTCAACTCTGCGCTCTTCGTTTTTAGCATCTGTTTGCGTCGGAGCTTCTGCATCGTATTTTTTCAATTTGGCCTGAAGTGCCGTAGCTTGTGCATTGTATTCATCCGCATAAGTCTGTTGCACTTTCTTCAACTCGTCTTCCATCGCTTTGGTCTCTGGCATGGCCATGAGAAGTTGCTCACTGTCAATATGGGCCACTCCCTGTGCCTGAGCCGTGTTAAAGGCCAACATCAGTGCCATTGCAACAAATAAATTCCTAAATAATTTCATTTTCTAATAATTTGTAATTAATAATGTTCTTTTTTCTCTGTTTAATTGTTATTTTGAATTGCTTGTTCTCTCTGTTTCTTTCTATCCTCTATTTCCTTCAGTTTAGCCGCTCTTTTCTCTTCGGCAACTCTCTTCAATGAATCCCGCATGCGAGCTCTTGCTTCCTGCTGCTCCTTGATCCGCGCCTTGAGCTCTTCTCTTTTCCTGATTCGCTCCTCCAGTTTCAATTGCTCTTCGGTCTTCTGAACTTCCACTTCTGCACCATCCTCTGTCATTTCATCATTTGTATCTGCTTCTACACTCTCTTCAGAGGCCGTTTCAGTATCCTCTGCTGCGGCCCCGGCTT
>JAUIKV010000106.1 GCA_030430615.1 Bacteroidia bacterium | reverse complement strand
CAATTCTCGTTTGACAACAGTTCCACTGGCGTGCAGGAAGGCGAGTCCGTCCCCCTGAACTTTTTGCATGATAAAGCCCTCTCCGCCGAAGAGGCCACGACCTATTTTCTTGGAGAACTCTATGCTTATGGAGACCCCTTTGGCAGCGCATAAAAAAGCGTCTTTCTGACAAATGAACTCTCCGTTGAAGTCAGTGAGATGAACCGGAAGGATTTTGCCGGGGTAGGGGGAGGCAAAGGAAATTTTTCGTTTTTGACCGGAGGCGTTGGTAAACACCGTCATAAAGAGGCTTTCACCCGTTAAAAGTCGTTTGCCGGCCGAGAAGAGACTCCCCAGGATGTCTTTGGACTGTCCTGAGCCGTCTCCGAAGATGGTGTCCATGGTAATGTTGTCGTCCATCATCATGAAGCTGCCAGACTCAGCCACGACTCCCTCCTGCGGATCAAGCTCAATTTCGACGAATTGCATTTCTTCTCCATGGATCTCGTAGTCTATTTCGTGTGCTTTCATAACTATTCGGTTTTAGAATTAATTCGGATATTCTAATAAGTCTTCAATTGAATGCAAATGTTTCACATGACGCTAAGATTTCACTTTGATGCTCCAGGTAAATTCGAATGCGGAGACTTTCTCGTACTCCTCGTTGTACCCCTCGGCCTGCAGAAGAAATGTCTGTCCTTCCCCGGTTTCTATAGTTCGTTGTATCGCCTCGTCTATCCGGTTGCCCTGATCACAATTGAAGGTGATCTGACCCGTTGCTTTTTTGAAAAAATCGCCCTCTTGATGAACGACAAGCATGGAGATTTTCTTTTTTGATTCCTTGATTTTCTTCATTACCAGAAGCCCAGTGACTAATTCCGCAGCCATGCCTTGTGTCGCCCAGTACAGAGATTTAAAAGGGTTCTGATTGATCCATTTATGGCGTACTGAAGCCATGGCTTCAGTGTTTGAAATACTGGTGACCCGTATGCCTGAAAAGTAAGCGGAAGGTAGTTTTAGGGCTAAGAATCGGTTTAGGTTAGAAACGCTGAATTTGGTCATAATCTGCTGTTAGACCTCTAAATTACGACAATTTAGATGATTTCAAGACTGAATTTAAATGTTAAAAATATGTTAAAATATAGTACTGTGTATTGCATAGTATTGTCTTTTGTATATATATTTGCATAAGAAAGTATTATATACATTTAATTATGTCAACGAAGAACGATAACAACACGGCTTTTTTAATTCACCTTTCCGCTTTTTTCGGGTATGTGTTTCCCTTTGGGGCCATTGTGGGTCCATTGGTGATTTGGGAGATCAACAAGGAAAAAAGCGAATTCGTGGACAAGAGCGGCAAGGAGGCCATCAATTTTAACCTGAGCTATTTGTTGTATACTTTTCTGTTGGGCCTTTCAGTCGTTCCTTTTATCATTCGCACCGTGATGTCAGAATTCCATCATCTCGACCTGTTTGGTATAATAGCCGCAGGTTCGCTTATCGGAGTCCTGGTCGTCGTAAAATTTGTTTTGATCATTCTCGCTGCCGTTTCGGCCAATAGAGGTGAGGTGTATCATTATCCCCTAACAATCAAATTCATCAAATAAAGTCAACATCATGATCGATCTAATATTATCCATCGTCATATACATCGTCAATACGTTGCCCTCCATACTGTTTTAATTTGTGGAGCTAGAGTACAGTATTAAAGAATAAAAAGAAAAACATGAAGATAGAAAACACAAAAGCGCAGATGCGAAAAGGGGTTCTCGAGTTTTGCATACTCTCGATTCTTTCGAAGGGAGATGCATATACTTCAGAAATTCTTTCCCAGTTGAAGGACGCGAAGCTGCTTGTGGTGGAAGGAACGGTATATCCCTTATTGACCCGGCTTAAGAATGCGGGTCTTCTCAACTACAGATGGGAAGAGTCCACTTCGGGCCCGCCTCGCAAATACTACGGTCTGACCGAGACAGGAAAAATTTTCCTATCCGGATTGAACACAACCTGGAACGAGCTCGTAACCGCCGTTCAGATAGTCACAAAGAATAACGAATCAAAATCAACGAAAAAATGAACAAGACAATCAATATAAACCTGGGTGGCGTATTTTTTCACATCGATGAAATCGCTTATCAAAAGCTGAAAGGATATCTGGACGCGATTCGAAGGTCATTGAGTGATGACCCTCAGGGCAGGGATGAGATCATTACCGATATTGAGACGCGAATAGGAGAATTGTTGTCTGAAAAAGTGAAAGACGTTCGCCAGGTTGTCAACGAATCGGATATTGACGAGGTGATCGAAGTCATGGGAAAACCCGAAGACTATATGGTCGACGACGAGATTTTCAGCGACGATAGATACACAGGATACGGCAAAAGAAAAACCAAAAAGCTATACCGTGACGGAAGCGACAAGTTTCTCGGTGGAGTTTCTTCTGGGATCGCGCACTACCTCAACGTGGATGTGATCTGGATTCGATTGGGGTGGCTGGTTGCCGCATTTGGCTTCGGCTTCGGATTTATCGTTTATCCGTTGTTATGGATCCTCCTTCCGGAGGCAACCACAACAGCCGAAAAGCTGGAAATGGAAGGTGAGCCGGTCAACATCAGCAATATTGAAAAAAAAATTCGTGACGAGATCTCACAAGCTTCGTCCCGTGTGAAAGACGGGATCGAGGATGTGTCAGAGAAAGTCAAGAATGTAGACTACAAAAGCTATGGCGAGAAGGCCAAATCGGGATCCCAGGATTTTATAGAGACGCTTGGCAAAATCTTCGTTACGGTCTTTATGATCATTGGAAAGTTTATTGGAGTCTTATTGGTCATCATCGCAGTGGTGACCATTCTCGCTCTTCTAATAAGCCTGTTCACCATAGGATCGATGGACTTCATCCATCACGACTGGTTCAGCTATGACTCATTTTTCTACAACTCGTCAGGTCTTCCGGTTTGGGTGATCTCCATCCTGACTTTCCTGTTGGTGGGAATACCTTTCTTTTTCCTGTTTGCCCTGGGTCTTCGGATCTTATCAAACAACACCAAAACAGTTGGAAAAACGGCGAAACTAACCTTGCTAGGTATCTGGCTCATGGCGCTGTTAACGGTAATCTTTTTCGGAACCAGACAATATATGATGACTGCCTATGATGGCTCGGTCACGGTTAGAACCGAAGTGCCCTTTAGCACCCTGGACACCCTCCGCTTGACTGTGGAAAGTGACAATTACATCCTTGACAAGCGTGGAATTGATGAAACATGGGAAACCAGGCACAGCTGGGACCGGGAGATTGTCATAGATGAGAACGACGTCGAGAAGATATATTCTAACAATATCAGGATGAATATCTACCCAGCACAAGACACCCTGGTCTATGTCAAAACCCGCAAGCGCTCTAAAGGTCAGAGCCGCCAGGACGCTCGTGACAACGCCAGGCTGATCGAACACGAAGTGATTCTGACTGCTGATGAGTTACAGGTTCCCGGATATTTTCTTTCGGATATAGGCAATCGTTTCGGAGAACAGCGAGTTTATGTTGATGTATACCTCCCCGAGAACCAGGTGATTTATCTCGAAGAATCGTCAAGAACGTTCCTTTATGAGGTCGACAATATCCAGGGAGTTTATGACAACGACATGGCCGGTCATCACTTTAAGATGACTCAAGACGGACTCGATTGCCTGGATTGCGAAGAGTTCGAGATCAACACCTCATCACGCGAATCTGATCCGGAATCCTTTAATATGAAAATCGACGAGAAAGGAGTTCACATAGAGATCAAGGATGAGGACAGTGAGAAGGCCGAAGTGAGGATTGATGAGAATGGAGTTCTCGTACGAAGCTCAAAAGACTCCATTTGAAATGTAACATTTAACTATTGCATGGAGTCTAATATATGATTCATAACCGGTGCAAAATGCAATTCTTAGCCGGTGAATTACCTTGAAAACTTTAAAATCATACAACAATGAAAACCTTGTTTAAACTATCGGCCCTTTTGTTTTTGCTAATTGGAACCACTTCCTGTTTCATGGATGGTGTAAAAGGGAATGGCAATGTGGTTACCAAAAGCCGCAAGATTTCGAATGACTTCTCCCGAATTGAAGTAAGTCGTGGATTGGATCTGTATTTAACAAAAAGCAAAAACGTAACTCTGGAGGTGGAAGCCGATGAGAATTTGCACGAATTGATTGAAACGGAGGTCAGAGATGGCGTGCTAAGGATTACTTCCTCAAAAAATATTTGGAGTGCAAGCTCGAAGAAAATTCATTTGCATGTGGATCATCTCAATTCAATCGTCATAAACAGCGGAGCCGAAGTCCATACGCGAAACACGTTTGAAAGCGATGAGCTTCGATTGAGTATTTCGAGCGGAGCCTCTGCAGATATGGAGTTGAAAGTTGAAGACCTCTCCTGTGACATCTCAAGTGGTGCGGATATCAAACTTGCAGGCCAGGCTGAGAACTTCACGGTATCTTCTTCCAGTGGAAGTGACGTCAAAGCTTACGAGCTCGAAGCCAGAAACTGCAACGCAGATGCGAGTAGCGGCTCTGACATAAAGTTGACGGCCATTGAAACCATTGAAGCAAGAGCAACGAGCGGCGCAGACATCAAATACAAGGGCAATCCAAGAGTTATTCAGAAAGAAGACAACTCCGGAGGAAGCGTCAGAAATACAGGAGCCTGATTGGTTCGGGCGATTTGCTGCACTTCAAGCCTGCTCAGGCATTCAGGATCACATCTTTTGCGTGATTGACGTATTTCCGACCAATGGGAATGCGTTTTCCTTTTAAAAGCACAGAATTCCCTTCGAGGGCATCAATCTTATCCAGGGAGACTGTGAAAGACCTGTGAATTCTCAGGAATTTGCTTTTCGGTAGCTCCTCCGTGATGCTGGTCAGAGATTTATGGGCCAGAAAATCACCTTCGCTGGTAAATACTTTGATATAGTCCTTAAGACTTTCAATAAAATGGATGTCATCGTACTTGATCCTTACCAGTTTTTTGTCCACTTTGAGAAAAATGAATGATTTTTCAGCTGACTCATGGGCATTTTCCATCGACCTGTCGGCATTGGACTTCAGGGAGAGTTTATTGATCGACTTGAGAAATCGGTTGAAAGGAATGGGCTTGACCAGGTAATCGAGCACGTCGAGGTCATAGCTTTCCACTGCATATTCGCGGTAGGCGGTTGTAATGACAAAGGACGGTTTGGCTTCGATGCTCCTGATGAACTCCAGACCGTTCATCTTGGGCATGTTAATGTCGATGAAGACGGCTTCGATTTCCCCTGATTCAATGAGCTCTAAAGCCTCCAAAGGATTTGTAAAGCTTCCCACGTGCTCCACATTTGAAAACTCCTTCAGGTAGTTTTCAATGACCTCTGCGGCCAGGGGCTCATCGTCTATAATGATGCATTTGATTTTCATAGGGGCAATTTCAAAGACACCTTGAACATTTCATCCGTAGCGCTCGTATTCAACTTGTATTTCTTTCCGTATAAGAGGTCCAGTCGGCGTTTCACATTCTCGATGCCAATGCCGTGCCTGGGTGCTGAATCTTTGCGCTCATCCAGGGAATTCTCAACGCTAAAGTACAGAAATTTGTCTCGAACGGCAAAGTTGATATTCACTTTTATGTCTCCCTGTTCTTTAACTCCGTGTTTGAAACAATTCTCCACAAATGGCAGGAAGATAAGGGGTGGAATCTCCACCTCATCTATGTCTCCCTCGATGTTGATCTCCGATTTGACGCGCTCTCCGTAGCGCAATTTTTCCAGCTCGAGATAACTGTGCAGATAGTTGATTGCTTTGAGCAGGCTGATACGTGGCTCCTTGACTTCATAGAGCACGTATTGCATGATCTCTGAGAGCTTCATCACTACGTCAGGCGCATTTGGAGATTGTTTGATGACCAGGGCATAAAGATTATTCAGGGTATTGAAAAAGAAATGAGGTTGTATCTGAGATTTCAGAAAATCGAGTTCCGTCTGCAGTTGAATGCGCTGCAATTCATCATTTTTGCGTTTCTCATTGATCCAGTCATAAGCAAGTTTGATGGCTGATACCAGTGCAACTACATAAATGGTTCCGACCATCACCTCGACGATGTGAATCAACGTGAAGGGCTCCTGGTAGCCCTGGGCTTCGGGCCACAGTTCCTTTGAAACCAACAGGTAGTTCAACCCACTTCGGATGACATAGAAAACGAACAGACTTATCGTGAAATAGAAAAAGAACTGAAGGTACTTTTTCTTCAGTATAAAACGGGGAATCAGAAAATAGATGGTAAAATAGGTGATGATGATGTTGAGAGGGAACTCAACCAGGTTTGATTTCAACGAATACCAGTAATCCTTGTTAATGCTCGCAAAACGGAAGAAATTGAAAACGAAATAGACGATCCAGAAGAGAATGTGAAATCTCACCGGAATCCTGAACTCAGAGAACAATTTCTTATACATTGTCAAATGGTTTCAAACCTAAGAGCCTTTTCCGATTCGAATGAACTGAAGGTACTCGTCATTTTTGGCTGCGATAAGGTAATCCGTATTCTTGATTCGGATTACAGCCATGTCTTTGGTGTCCCCGCGCACATACAGACCGCTGTCACGGGCTGGAACAGGGGAGAAGCCACCCTTGCCATCGCCTTTCAGGTACAAGCCAATACCCGCGTCATTTCTCGGGGTTTCCACTTCAGAGCCATAGAGGTTTCCTGCAAGGATCACATCGATATTTCCGTCTTTATCCACGTCACGTGGAAGAATCTGGTTCACACTGGAAACCTGCGCCGCATTTGGCAATTTATGCATAACAAACTCACCATCCCGGTTTTCAAGGTAAATGCTGGCAAATGAGCGAACCTGGTAGTGAAGCGACCGCTCGAGGTCCTTTTTGGTGTACACGTCTTCAAGAGTCGCTACGGCAAAGGCATCGTAATCCTTAAATTTTTTCTTTATTGCTGGAATTTGCTCGGATGAGCACTGTCTGCCACGTACTGGGAATTTCTCACCTTCATCGTAATAGCTTAGCACGATGTCGTTTTTGTCGTTTTTGTCGAAATCGTTGAGGTAGATGTCAAAGGTTTCGTCTTCACTGGCCTGGTATTTGTAATTCAAGCCCAGGTTGCCCAGTACGAAGTCAGTGTCACCATCCTTGTCGAAATCACCTTCGGCAATGGAGAACCACCAGCCATTGGATTTTTCCAGATCCATCTTTTTGGTGATATCTTCGAAGCTGCCCCTGTTGTTTCTCAAAATCGTGATGGGCATCCATTCCCCCACGACGATCAGATCGACCCAGCCGTCCTGGTCGTAGTCGGTCCAGGAGGCATCTGTGACCATGCCTATATTAGAGAGTGCAGGGGCTATTTGGGCTGTTACATCTTTAAAAGCGGGTTTTCCCTTTTCACTGACATTTTCTAGGATATAGCTGTCGGTGGGCAAGGGGTAGTCTTTTGGTGTTAATCGTCCGCCGACAAAGAGATCGAGATCGCCATCTTTGTCAAAGTCGTGTGCCTTAACCCGCGAGCCACTGGTTGGCATTTGGGGCAGGGCAGAGGCAGAGCGTTTGAAATTTCCCATGCCATCGTTCACGTACAGCCTGTCCTGGAGCTGTTCTGATCCAGGGGGAACTTCACTTCCGCCACTTACAATATAGAGATCGTTATCTCCATCGCCATCGGCATCGAAGATCAGGCTGCCGAGGTCTTCAAAGTCACTGTCATAGGCGATGTCATTGATATCCTGTTTCTCAAAGCCTTGATCTTTTTGAAAATATACGCCGGTCTGGTTGTTTTTCGCACCCCCGACTACAAAATCTTCGAGCCCATCCCCGTTGAGATCACCCACAGAAACGCCGGGTCCAAAGCTTGAGGTCCTGTGAGGCAATAAAACCTGGTCCTCAAAATCGTCATAGACGTTCTCAACGTGCTTGTGCCTCGCTACAATGTCTGGATCGTTGACCGTCAGAAAGAGCTTCTCCACGGATTCGCTTTGGATCCCGTCATCTGGCTCGGTCGCATCAGCATAGTTTACAGTAAGGAACTGGTTGGCATCCAAATTGTTGAATTCCTGAACTTTACCATCCGGCCAGGTGATGGCGAGCTCCTCAACTTTATCCGCTTTGCCCAAACCGAAATGCAACCTGGGGTCCACTGAAGACTGAAAACCACGCGTCAATGTCATTTCCTGGAACTGTTCCATTCCGTTTGCCTTGACAACAACTTTCACTCCAAGGCCATTTTTATTGTTTTCCTTCCCTTCAAAGGACAAGGTCAGGTAATTGTTGTTTTCC
>JAUIKV010000105.1 GCA_030430615.1 Bacteroidia bacterium | reverse complement strand
CCATGGCCTACGCAGCCCATTCCCGTGCTTCCTGAACCTTTTGCTCGTCAGCGTTTCGAAGAGAAAGATGTAACGAGGCTTTCAGATTCGACCCACAAGGTGATGCTGGAGCGATATCGTCAAATCAGACACAACCAGATGTACGCCCCACCGAGCAAGGCTGGAAGCTGGATTTTTCCCGGGTTTGACGGAGGTGGCGAATGGGGAGGTGCAGCAGTTGATCCGGAGACGCAGATTCTTTATGTTAACAGCAGTGAAATTCCCTGGTCCATGGTCATGGTGGATGCCCCAGGGCAAAACGATGATAACGGTAGTATGAAATCCCCTGGCCGCTCGGTCTACGACACACACTGCTTTGCCTGTCATGGAATGGATTTGAAAGGCAGTAGCGAGGCCTTTCCTTCGCTCGTAGACATAGGCAACAAGTACAAGCCCCAGGAGATTCTGCAAATTCTCAACAGCGGCATCAACATGATGCCTTCCTTTGCGCATTTAAGGGATGAAAGCAAATCAGATGTGGTTCAGTTTTTGACTGGCCAGGAATTAAAAATCAATGGCAACGATGAGTCCAGAGGCATAGTTGAGAAGAAATTAGAAAAAGAACCGGCATCGGATCACTCCAAGGATGGCATTTTGGCGGAAGTCAAATACCAGATGACCGGTTACAACCGTTTCCTGGATGACAAGGGATACCCGGGGATCACTCCTCCGTGGGGCACCTTGAACGCAGTGAATTTGAATACGGGCAAGCTGCTCTGGAAAGTGCCGCTGGGCGAACATCCGGAATTGACCGAGAAGGGCATTCCCGTTACAGGAACAGAGAATTACGGAGGACCGGTCGTGACCAAAGGAGGACTGGTTTTTATCGCCGCCACCAAGGATTCAAAGATCAGGGCCTTTGACAAAGACAGCGGTGAAGTGCTGTGGGAGGCAGCGCTCCCTGCTCCCGGATATGCGACTCCTGCGGTGTATGAGATCGAGGGAAAGCAGTTCCTTGTCATAGCCTGCGGCGGAGGCAAGATCGGTAGCATTTCAGGGGATCAGTACGTGGCGTTTGCATTGCCCGGGAAAACATAAATTCGCTGATTAACACAATATTAGGCGTCAAAAGCTGTTATTGAGTCAGACAGGTGAATCTACTTGAATTAAGAAATATTTAATGAAATTCAAAGTATTTTTTCCTAGCTTTGCAACGCAGATGAAAGAATTGTTTCGAAAAATATCATCTATTGTAATGGCCCTGATTGTGGTCCTGTCTACGCTTTCTTTTACTGTGGAGGCTCACTATTGCGGGGATACACTTGTGGATTCCTCGCTTTTCAAATCCCCGGATTCTTGCGGAATGGAGATGCAATCTCCACCCAAAGACGAGGGTTGTGCAATTTCGAAAAAAGACTGTTGCAAAGATGAGCAGCTTTTGCTGGAGGGTCAGTCGGAACTTAAATCCTCTTCTGACAAATTAACCACGGCTCAAGAGGGCTTCCTGATTTCATTTGTATACACTTACCTGGACCTTTTTGAGGCACCTGAAGAAAATGACAGCGATTACCTGGCTTATCGGCCTCCCCTTGTCACTCACCGCATATACAAGCTGGTAGAGTCCTATTTAATTTGATTTTAAACAGCAGACCGCTTGCCTGCATTCACTTCGAATGTGAAGGCTTGCCTATTTATCGACTTTGATAATATCGTCTAACTGTTTAACTATCATTTTCCATGCTAAATAAGAGCATTAAATTTTTAATCGAGAACAAGCTTGTAGCTGTTTTGCTACTTGCAATCTTCGTAGGTTGGGGCATTGTCAATGCTCCGTTTGATTGGGACACCGGTTTCCTGCCTAAAGATCCCGTAGCTGTCGATGCCATTCCTGATATTGGTGAAAATCAGCAAATCGTCTTCACCAAATGGGAGGGTCGCTCCCCCCAGGACATTGAAGACCAGATAACGTATCCGCTCACGACATCCCTTCTCGGCATTCCAGGTGTAAAAACGATACGCAGCAATTCCATGTTCGGCTTTTCAAGCATTTATATCATTTTCGAAGAGGAGATTGAGTTCTACTGGAGCCGCAGCAGGATTCTGGAAAAACTGAATTCATTGCCCTCAGGTTTGCTCCCCGAGGGAGTAAATCCCTCTTTGGGTCCTGATGCTACAGGGCTGGGTCAAATCTATTGGTACACCCTGGAAGGTCGTGATGAAGAGGGCGAAGTTACCGGTGGATGGGATTTGCAGGAATTGAGAAGCATACAGGATTTCTATGTCAAATATGCGCTGTCATCCGCAACAGGCGTCTCTGAGGTGTCTTCCATTGGAGGGTACGTGCTGGAATACCAGGTGGATGTTGATCCGGAACTCATGAGGCAATACAATATCGACCTCAGTGAAGTGGTAAAGGCGGTTAGATCGAGCAACAGGGACATAGGGGCCCAGACCCTGGAGATCAATCAGGTCGAATACCTCATTAGAGGCCTGGGCTACATCGAGTCTTTGTCTGATTTGGAAAATGCTGTCGTGACCTCCGAAGATTTTACCTCTATACGCATCAAGGACATCGCCCGGGTAACACATGGGCCTGCCACCCGCAGGGGGATTCTCGACAAAGAAGGAGCCGAGGTTGTTGGAGGTGTTGTCGTAGCGCGTTACGGAGCCAATCCGATGGAAGTCATCAACAACGTCAAAGACAAAATTAAAGAGTTAAGTGCGGGCTTGCCGACCAAAACACTTAGTGATGGGAGAGTTTCTCAACTGACAATCGTCCCTTTCTATGACAGAACGGAACTCATACATGAAACCTTGGGAACACTGAATGAAGCGCTGACCTTGGAGATTCTGATCACCATTTTCGTCATTGTCATCATGGTATTCAACCTGCGGGCCTCAGCCTTGATATCAGGACTGTTGCCTGTTGCCGTTCTAATGGTCTTCATATCGATGAAATTTTTTGGCGTAGATGCCAATATTGTTGCCCTTTCGGGGATTGCCATCGCAATTGGAACCATGGTGGATGTAGGAGTGATCCTGTCGGAAAATGTAATTCGTCACATTGATGAGAACGATGACGGTCTGCCCATCAACGAAGTAGTGTTCAAAGCTACGTCGGAAGTCTCGGGAGCCATCCTGACTGCTGTGATGACCACCATTATAAGTTTCATTCCCGTGTTTACGATGATCGGGGCGGAAGGAAAACTGTTCCGTCCCTTGGCTTTTACCAAAACCATGGCATTGGTGGCCTCATTGATGGTCGCATTGTTTTTGATTCCTCCATTTGCCGCATTCATTTTCAAGAAACGAAAACTCGAAACCGGATTTAGCTATGTGCTGAACGGCACGTTGGCCATTCTCGGGTCGGTTGCCCTGGTCTATGGCAACCTCCTGGGCCTCGTCCTCATAGCGTTTGCAGGTACAGGCTTACTGCGTTTGAGAGGAAAGATCTCATCCGAAAGAGGAAATGCCCTTCACATTCTGATCACTGCTTTTGCTATTGTCTTTCTCCTTGCAGCCTACTGGAGACCCTTGGGTGTAGACAAAAGCATCTTTTGGAATCTCATTTTTGTCGGGCTCATTTGTTTTGGACTCTTAGGCGTTTTTGCCTTGTTCCGAAAACAATATGTTCGCATTTTGAATTGGGCACTCGCAAACAAATTGCTGTTTCTCGCTTTACCGACGGCCATCGTGGTTTTCGGAATTATGATCATGCGGAACACGGGCAAGGAGTTCATGCCGTCACTCAACGAGGGATCCTTTCTCCTGATGCCAACTTCGATGCCTCATGCGGGAGTTGAAGAAAACAAGCGGGTTTTGCAACAGTTGGATATGGCCGTGGCCAGCATTCCGGAGATTGAAACCGTTGTTGGCAAAGCAGGGAGAACAGAATCTGCTCTGGATCCTGCCCCACTGTCCATGTATGAGAATGTAATTCTGTACAAACCGGAATATATGCTGAATGAAGACAGAGAACGCCAAAAATTTGAAGTAAATGAAGATGGAATGTTTCTTCTCAAAGATGGTTCCCTGGTAATGAATCCTAACAATGCTATTGAGGACCCGTTACAGTATCGAGAACAAATCGACAGGGAGTTTCACCAAGTGGATTACAAAATGCTGATCCCGGATAAAGAAGGAGATTATTACAGAAACTGGAGACCTAATATACAGTCTCCTGATGACATCTGGAAAGAAATAGTAAAAGTCACCAGGCTTCCGGGAGTCACTTCAGCACCCAAGCTTCAGCCCATAGAAACCCGTCTGGTTATGCTCCAAACCGGAATGCGCGCACCCATGGGAATCAAAATCAAAGGTCAGGACCTCAAACAAATAGAGGCGTTTGGCATTCAGCTTGAAGACATACTCAAAAAGTCTGAGGGGGTTAAAGAAGAGGCCGTTTTTGCCGACCGAATCGTCGGCAAGCCTTATATGTTGATCGATATCGACAGGGAGCAACTGGCCCGTTACGGAATTTCAATAGAGCAAGTACAGCAAGTTCTCCAGGTAGCTGTTGGAGGAATGGTTCTCTCCCAAACAGTTGAAGGAAGGGAGCGCTATGGCATTCGGGTCCGTTACCCGAGAGAGCTCAGAGCCAAACCAGAGGACTTGAAGAACATCTATGTTCCAGTTGAAAAGGGGAAACCAGTCCCGCTTGGGGAATTGGCCAGCATCCGCTATGAACAGGGTCCGCAGGTCATCAAAAGTGAAGATACCTTTCTGGTGGGCTATGTCCTCTTCGACAAGTTGGATGGCTTTGCCGAGGTCGATGTTGTCGAAAGCGCCGAGTCTTTGATTCAGAAAAAGATCCAGTCAGGCGAGTTGACCGTACCCAAAGGACTCAACTACCAGTTTACAGGAACCTATGAGAACCAGGTGCGGGCTGAGAAAACACTGGGTGTGGTGGTGCCCCTTGCCCTGTTGATCATTTTCCTGATCTTGTATTTCCAATTCCGCTCGGTGGCTACCTCGCTGATGGTGTTCACCGGAATTGCCGTGGCATTTGCAGGAGGTTTTTTGATGATTTGGTTTTATGGACAGGAATGGTTCCTGAACTTCAGCTTTTTTGGAGAGAATCTGCGCGATCTGTTTCAAATGCACAAGATTAACCTCAGCGTCGCTGTATGGGTTGGATTTATTGCCTTGTTCGGTATTGCGACCGATGACGGGGTGGTGATGGCGACCTATTTGAACCAGACTTTTGACAGAAACATGCCCAAAACGCGTGAATCGGTGAGGGCCTCAGTGATCGAAGCCGGTCAAAAACGTATTCGTCCGTGCCTGATGACCACTGCCACGACCATTCTGGCCCTGCTCCCTGTACTCACTTCTACAGGGCGAGGGAGCGACATCATGATCCCCATGGCCATACCGAGTTTTGGAGGCATGCTAATCGCATTGATTACCCTGTTCGTGGTACCCGTCCTGTACAGTTGGAAGAAAGAAGCACAACTTAAAAGAGTATCGAGATGAAGAAGATCATTTTATTGAGCATATTGTTTTTCACATGTTGGGTTACGCATGCCCAGAAACTTGAAACCCTCATTCGTGAGGCACTTGAAAACAGCCCCGAGATTCAAAAATTTGAATTGCAACACAGCATTGTTTCAGAAAAGGTAAACGAGGTTAATACCGTTCCGAATACCGAATTGGGCCTTGGGTACTTCGTGAGTGAGCCGGAGACGAGAACCGGAGCACAGCGATTTAAAATATCCGCGCGGCAAATGATCCCCTGGTTTGGTTCGATAACCGCTCGGGAGAATTATGTCAAATCCGTGGCAGATGCCAAATATGAGGACATTGTCATTGCCAAAAGAAAGTTGCTCGTAGCGGTGTCACAATCCTATTATGTTTTATACGCCAACAAGGCAAAACAAAGGGTTTTGAGTGAAAACATTGATCTGTTGAAAACATATGAAATACTGGCCCTGAACTCCGTGGAATCAGGAATGGTTTCACCCGTGGACGTTTTGAGATTGCAAATGCGACAGAATGAGTTGGAACAACTCAGGGAGGTTTTGGAGCAACAGTACCTGGCAGAGCAGACTGCGCTGAACAAACTACTCAACCGGGACAAGTCCGTGGGGATTCAGGTTGTTTCTGAATTGGAGATACCTTCCGATGACACTGTCGTTGAAGAAGAGAAATTGTCTCTGCACCCGGAACTGATTAAATATGACAGGCTCTATCAATCCGTGGAGCAATCAGAGCTTCTCAATCAAAAAGAGAGTAAATCGATGATCGGATTCGGGCTGGATTATATCTACGTCGAAAAAAGACCCGATATGGATTTCAGTGACAACGGTAAAGACGTCCTGATGCCGATGATCTCCTTGTCGATCCCAATTTTCAATAAAAAGTACAAATCCGAGACCCGACAGAATCAACTGAGGCAACTGGAAATCGAATCACAAAAGCAGGAACGTTTCAACAAACTCGAATCGATACTTGACAAATCCGTGAAAGATCGCAATTCTGCTGCGATCAGCTACAGAACCCAGACCCGCAACCTTGAGCAAGCCAAGAACGCGGAAGAGATTCTGCTGAAGAATTATGAAACCGGAACCATTGATTTCATTGATGTTCTGGATATCCAGGAACTGCAGCTCAAGTTTCAGATGAGCCAGATCGAATCGATCAAATCATATTACGTACAAAGCACAATTATCAATTATTTAAGCAGCTAAGAACAAATAAAACCATTTGCGGTGTTAGGTTTTACAACTGTAATGAGCGGCTTTCTGCTTTGGTACAACTAATCACCTTCGATCATAAAATTATGGAATCAAAAAAAAATAAAGAAATGAAAAACTATTTGGCGTATATCGGAATATTGGCTGCAGGACTGCTTCTGGGATGGATACTTTTCGGCGGCTCATCAAATAATGAATCAGGTCATGAACACAGTGAAGCTGCTGAATCCAATCAATTTTGGACCTGTTCAATGCATCCCCAGATCATGCAACCGGAGCCAGGTGATTGCCCAATTTGCGGTATGGACCTGATTCCGGCTGCCAGCGATGCCGACGGTTTAAAGGCGGACCAGTTCAGATTGACTGAAAATGCAATGGCCCTGGGCAATGTTCAAACGACCTTGGTGGGCACCAGTGCAAGAGACAATGCCGTGCAATTATCGGGTAAAATTGTTGAAAACGAGGAATCAAACACCGTTCAGGTGAGTTATTTCTCGGGAAGGATTGAAGAGCTCAAGGTGAGTTTTACCGGTGAGGAAATACGAAGTGGTCAGCTACTGGCTACGATTTATTCACCCGAATTGTATGCCGCCCAGCAGGAGTTGATCACGGCTGCTTCGTTAAGAGAATCCCAACCTGCCTTGTATAAAGCAGTGCGAAACAAATTAAAACTGTGGAAACTTTCTGAAGACCAAATCGACCGAATCGAAAACTCAGGAACAGTGATCGAGAATTTTCCGGTATACGCAACCGTCTCAGGGACTGTAACCGAGAAGCTGGTCGAGCAAGGAGACTATGTCAAGCAAGGTCAGCCCCTTTTTAAAATCGCTAAATTGAATTCGGTTTGGGCCAACTTCGATGTTTACGAAAGTCAGATAGACTTATTCGAAAAAGGTCAGGAGGTCTCCATTGCATCCAATGCCTATCCGGAAAAGGAATTCAAAGGAAAAGTTTCATTCATTGATCCGATTCTGGACAATCGGACGAGAACCTTGAAGCTCAGGGTTGTGCTCAACAACACAAATAACGCCCTCAAACCGGGAATGTTCGTCAGAGGGAAAATCAAGGGTATCTCTTCCGGTGAGGCTCAAACCCTCAACATTCCGTCTACCGCGGTATTATGGACTGGAAAGCGCTCGGTAGTATACCTGAAAACCCATCCACAGGAACCGGTTTTTGAAATGAGAGAAGTTGAACTGGGCAGGGCCTTAGGTGAAAGTTTTGAAGTTTTGAGCGGACTGATGGATGGCGATGAAATCGTGACTCATGGAACCTTTACCATCGACGCTGCGGCCCAATTACAGGGCAAGAAGTCCATGATGAACAAGCATGGAGGCAAATCAAAGACTGGACATGAAGGGCATGGTGTCATGGAAAAAGGAACTTCAAATCCGGATCAGCCTGAAATCCAGGAAATCAAACGAATTGAGGTGTCCCCGAAATTCCAGCAGCAGTTGAGACAAGTCTTCGAAAGCTACATAGGCCTGAAAAATGCCTTGGCAAGCGATGATGCAGAAAAGGCTCAGGCAGAAGCCTCGAAGGTTGGGAATGGTGTGGAGAATATGAATATGGAGCTTTTAACCGATCCAAAAGCGCATCAGGTTTGGAGAGAATTGGCCCCAAAAATTCAAAATGCTTCGCAAGTGGTTGCATCCTCATCG
>JAUIKV010000104.1 GCA_030430615.1 Bacteroidia bacterium | reverse complement strand
AGAAATGGCCGTGGCAGAAGGTGTCATGACAGAAGACATGGCAGACACCCCGGTTATCTATCCTGGGTGCGCTGGAGCTACCAATGAAGAGATTCGTGCTTGCTCAAAGGAAAAGTTCATTGCTTTCCTCAAGAGTGAATTCAACAAAGACCTGGGCAGAGAAGCTGGCCTGGATCCTGGAGATCATGAGATTAAGACGGTTGTTCACATTGACGAGGCTGGAAAATGCTCCGCCCTTAGAGTGACAACGAGCAATTATAAGCTCGAAGGTGAGATGAAACGAGTTATCGCGGCACTTCCACAGATGACTCCTGCTACTGAAGCGGGTCAGCCTGTTCCGGTAACCTTTGTTTTGCCTCTTGATTTCAAGATGGAGTAATACAAAGACGAGAAAAACAAAAAAGTAAAGCCTGGCGCCTTTTAAGGTGCCAGGTTTTTTTTGGTCAGGGCACGACTTTAGGCCTTACTTCAGAAAATCTTCATAATTGATCACGTTCTTGCGCCCATCAATTAAAATAACTCTAAACTAACAACTATGAAATTGATCAAAAGTTTTTTACTGGTAGCTATCGTAGCAATGGTAGCAATATCTTGTGGTGAATCGAAAAAAGAAGCTTCGGAAGTTGCTGAAGACACTGTTGAGGCAGTTGAAGATGCAGCTGACGCTACTGCGGATGCCGTTGAAGATGCTGCTGATGCTACTGCTGAAGCTGCAGGAGAGGCTGCAGACGCTGTTGAAGAGGCAGTTGACTCACTCGGAGCAGATGTTGAGAAAGCAGTAGATTCGGCGAAAGCCATGGCTGATGCGGCTACTACCAAATGAGACGGAAAATGTTCAAAGGACGGAAAGAGCAGTGACGGAAGTTGCAAAGCTTAACCGCCTGAGACATAGAAACGAAAGAGCTACCCAATGGGTAGCTTTTTTTTGCTCCAGATTGAAATTTTCTTCCTAAGTGAGTAATACAGAAATAAGAGCGATATGACATACAGAAGCCCAAAAAGCTGGTGCAGCGTTCCGTAGAATAGCGGAATGCCCGTCTTTATTTTCAGCAAGGTCATGATGCCAAGGAAAACCTGGAATATCACCAATAAATAGGAAACCGTCAGCCATTTGATAGCGCTTGTATGCACTTGGTTTCGCTTCTTGTGGTAAAAGTAGAAAGTCAGTCCCAGTATAATATAGGCCAGCCCGCGGTGAACGAATTGGACCAGGGCGGGAGCAAAGCTGAAACTGTCATAATTGGTCATATTCTCCCAGGTCCAGTTGCTTGAGTCCAGCAGTATTTTCGGAATAAACGCTCCGTTCATCGAGGGCCATGTGGGATAGGCCAATCCGGCACGCATTCCTGCCATCAAACCGGCAAATACCAATTGCAACCCCGTAAACACCAACAGGATCAGTACAAATCGGGTATGTCCCTTCAGTGGTTTGTTCTCCATGAGGAAGACATCCGCAATGGCTTTGACCATGGCACCGATTGTCACGATGGCCAGCATAAAGTGCAAAGTCAGTTTGTAGGCATTTACCCATGGGCGATCTACCAGTCCGCTGAGCACCATGATCCAACCGGCAGATGCCGTGAGTCCGGCAAGAGCAACGACAAGAAGAAGTCGTTTGACCAGGAACCAGTCAATTTGCTTTCTTATCAGGAAGATCACGAACGGAATGAGAAATATCAATCCAAGAGCGCGAACCCAAAGTCGGTGCAGGTATTCCCAGAAATAGATGAACTTGAAATCCTTCATCGTGAAGTCCGAGTTGATCTTCTGGTATTGCGGTGTTTCTTTGTAAAGGTCGAACAATTCGATCCATTGCGCCTTGTTCATGGGCGGAATGACTCCAGTGATGATATCCCAGCTGGTAATTGAGAGGCCCGAACCCGTAAGCCGGGTTATACCGCCGATGATCACCTGTCCGATGAGCAGTATGAGGCCCAAAATCAGCCAGCTTCGTATCGTCTTGGTGTACAGATATTTCTTCTTCATTTTTATCCTTTTTCTGACCTATTTCCACTGCATCGTCTCGATCAGACGAATAATGTCATTTTCGATATGCCGCACAGCAGGCCGGATGGAATCGTAATTGGGTTGAACGTCAAAATAAACGGCTCCTGTGATAAAATGACTGACACTGTCGGTCAGGTGGAATTGCAGCGGTGATGCCGCGTTGCCAGTTACCTCAAAAACCGAACCATAAACCTTGTTTTTGTCATTGATATAGGGTCGGGAACTGATCCCATCCGCTTTGATGGTATGGTTGAAAGTCAGCTTTTCTGCTTCACGCAAAAGTTCCTGCAGATTGTCTTCTACCGGCCTGTAAGTCATGTTCACAGAAGCGTTGAGTTCGTGGTATTCCAGGTTCACCCAACACTTGCTGTTGAATACGGCTTCGCATGCATCTGACTTTTCGAAGTGAAACGGACAGCCGGACTCAACGACGGCATACTCCGCAACCGGATATTCCAAACGAAGCTGGGCCTTTGGTTTGGGCACAGGTTCTTCCCCGCAGGACGTAAGGAGGATCACCATGCATGTAGCGCTAGCTAAAAACCGGTTTTTGATGTTTTTCATGCTCTGCTGGTTTTCGGCAGGGTTATTTTTACCTGCTTGATTCGTTTTTTATCGACTGCCTCGATCAGGAATCGATAGCCATTGTATCTCACTTTCTCGCCTTTCTTTGGGAATTTCCCCGTAATCTCAAGGATTAGACCTGCGAGTGTCTCGGCTTCCATTTCTTCGAGGTTCAGAACCTCCTCGTTCAATTGCAATACTTTGAGCAAGTCCTTAAGAGTTGTTTTTCCTTCGAACACATAATTCAAGTCGTCCAGCTTCGAGTAGGAAAGGTCTTCCTGGTCGAATTCGTCAGAAATCTCACCGACGATCTCCTCGATGATGTCTTCCAGGGTTATCAGGCCCGAGGTGCCACCATATTCATCCACCACGATCGCCAGGTGATTTTTCATTTCCTGGAATTCTTTCAGCAAATCGTCCAATTTCTTGTTCTCGGGAACGAAAAATGCCTCTCGAATTATCTTTTTCCATTGAAAACTCTTCTTGTTCAGATGGGGCAGCAGGTCCTTTGTATATAGGATTCCAATGATCTTGTCTATACTCTCCTCGTAGACCGGAATTCGCGAATGACCCTTTTTCACAATCTTGTCGGTGATCTCTGCAAAGGGTTCCTCCGACGACAAGGCAAAGATATCCATTCTGGGACACATGATCTGGGAAGTTTCGGTGTTCCCGAAGTTGACGATTCCCTGTAGAATTTTTTTCTCCTCCTTGGTCGTTGCTCCTGAGGAAGTAAGCTCCAACGCCTGTGACAGCACCTCGACCGAAAGGTCAGAAGGCTTCTTGCCAAGCTTCTTCTCTACCAGTCCTGTAAGCTGCATCAGGGGGGTGCTCAAAAAGGTCAGAAAACGCGTCAGGAACGACATGGGACGGGCCATAAACGCCGCAAACTCATACGGATTTCTGTTGGCATATACCTTGGGCAGCACCTCTCCGAAGAGAAGGATTAGAAAGGTCACCAGTAAAATCTCGATCACGAACTTAACGATTTTCGAATCTATGCCCCCGAATAGGAAATCCCCTACATAGGCAAAAATCAAAATGAACAGGATATTGATGAAATTGTTCGAGATGAGAATGGTCGCCAGGAGCTTCTTGGGTCTGGTAAGCAACTCAGCAACGAGCGACGCTTCTGGTTCATCGGTCTGGTCCAGGTCAGATTTGGTAAGTGAGAAGAAGGCGACTTCGGTCCCGGAAATGATTCCGGACACGATGAGCAAGCCCAGCAGTGAGAGCAAACCGGCAATAAGGCTCCAGTTCTGTTGAATCGCTACTAAAATACTTTCGGGTTCAGGATCCAATGATCAATGTTTTGATTTGCAAAAATACAAAGAATCTAGAATGGAAGATCATCCGTTTCATCTCCCTTGATCCCATGGTCAACAGGTTTGGGAGCACTCGCGACTGGCGCGTCAAAACCGCCCGGACTGTTGAGTTCCTTCTTGGTATTGAGAAAGGTCATTTCCTGGGCCTGAATTTCAGTGGTGTAGCGCTTGACTCCTTCCTGCTCCCACTGTCTCGTTTTGATCCTGCCTTCGACATACACCCGGTCACCTTTGCTCAAAAATTTCTCGCAGAGCTCGGCCAACTTGTTTCTGACCACAACGTTGTGCCATTCGGTCGTCGTTATCCGCTCACCTGTCTGCTTGTTGGTATAGGTCTCATTGGTCGCCACCGGAAACCTCCCGATGCAGTTTCCGCCTTCGAAATAATGCATTTTCACCTCATCGCCCAAATGTCCGATAAGCATGACCTTGTTAAGTGAATTCGCCATAAATCATATGATTGAGAATCAAAGATAGCACAAATTCAAAATTTGATGTCAGGAGTCTCCTTTGTATTTATCAACAAAGTTCTGTAGGGGCACTGGCAAAGCGTGATTTTCAAGATCTTTCCATGCCGTGGTTTGCGCCAGCTTTTCATCCGTGCGGATTAGCCAGAAGTCCATGTGAAGCTCCTGATGTGACAGCTTGTGAACAACAGTCTCTGAATTGAACTTTTTCAGTCCGTAGTTCTTTCCAAGGTCAAACTCTTGGACCACGTGATTCTCTATGCTCTCAAAATCCGCAACCGATTCGGACGACTCGATAAGGGGGAACTCGTACAGGTGTTTCCATATGTCTCGCCCTGTTCTTTTTTTGATCCTCGTCAATCCTTCAGAAGAGTCCAGGACTAAATAGTTGAAGTATCGCTTTCGCACCTTTGTTTTTCCTTTCTTAACTGGCAAAAGGTCGGTCTGTTTGGCCAAATGCGCATAGCAATGCTCCTGTAGCGGGCACGTCTCGCACTTGGGACGCTTCGGGGTGCAGACAAGCGCACCGAGTTCCATGACGGCCTGGTTGTGGTTGCCCGGCTGATCCGTATCGAGCAGCTCCTGGGCCAGCGACTTGAATTCTCTGATGCCCTGGGAAGTGTCTATAGGTGTGCTGATTCCAAAGAAACGAGAGAGCACCCGGTACACATTGCCGTCAACAGTGGCATGAGGGAGTTCAAAGGCAATGGAAGCAATTGCCGAGGCAGTGTAGTCACCCACTCCTTTAAGTTGGACGAGACCTGGGTAATTCTCCGGAAATTTGCCGTTGAGCCTTTCGGCCAGGTGTCTGGCAGTTTCGTGCAGGTTTCTCGCCCTTGAATAATAGCCCAGTCCCTGCCAAAGCTTCAAAACTTGTTCTTCAGAGGCTGCGGCCAGTTCGAACACGGTGTCAAATTCCGTTGTGAATTTTTCATAATATTCCGTTCCCTGAGCAATTCGGGTCTGCTGGAGAATGATTTCTGAGAGCCAGATTCTGTAGGGGTCCCTTGACTTTCTCCATGGAAGATCCCTTCGATTCTTTAAATACCACAAAATTAATGGCTTAGAAAAGATGTCTTTTTCTCTCATTTTGCAAACGTAGTATTTTTTTATCTAATTAAATTTTAAACAATTAGCTTTCCGAAATTGATTTAATGTCTTATATTTGCCGACTCAAATATCGAATTAAATAACATCTAAATAATTTAAAATGACAAAAGCAGAAATTGTAGCTAATATTTCAGATAAATCTGGTATCGAAAAAGCTGATGTTTTAAGAGTGGTAGAAGATTTTATGGTTGAGGTTAAAGATTCCCTGAATTCTGGTAACAATGTTTATTTGAGAGGATTTGGAAGCTTTATCGTTAAGGAAAGAGCAGAGAAGACTGGAAGGAATATTTCAAAGAATACAACAATCAAGATCCCGGCTCACAATATTCCTGCTTTCAAGCCTGCAAAGGTTTTCGTTGAGAGCGTGAAAAGCGGAGTTCCGGTAAAATAAAAATTCAATAATCCAGTTATTATGCCAAGCGGTAAAAAAAGAAAACGAAGCAAAATTTCTACGCACAAGCGTAAGAAAAGAAGCAGACAAAACCGACATAAGAAGAAAAAATAGCAAATAGGTGAGCGATCACCTATTTGTTTTATCTTCACGTCCTTAAGTTCTTTGACATAAAATTTGCGCAAGCAAATACGGCGGTTATCAAAAGCAGATAACCAAAATAAATATTAATCTATCCGTACCGGAGGATTGTTTAATCCGGTAGGGAGCAAAAAATATAACAGAGTGAAAACAGAATTAATAATTAGATCGAATTCCTCTGATATAGATTTTGCCTTATTAAAAGATGGAAAACTTGTTGAGTTACACAAAGAGACTTTAGACAACAACTTTTCAGTTGGTGACATTTTTTTAGCAAAAGTCAAGAAAACATTATCCGGACTCAATGCTTCATTTGTAAATGTAGGAAGTGAGAAAGATGCCTTTCTGCATTATCATGATTTGGGCCCGCAATTATCATCTTTACAAAATTTCACTCATCAAGTTACATCAGGTAAAAGAAAGGATTACACGCTGAAGAATTTCAAGTTCGACAAGGATATCAATAAGCATGGTAAAATTGACGACGTGATTAAAGGGGGTCAGAATCTGTTGGTTCAGGTTGTTAAAGAGCCAATTTCGACGAAAGGGCCCCGCATAAGTTCAGAACTTTCAATTGCCGGTAGATACCTCGTGCTGGTTCCATTCTCTGATCGTGTCTCTGTATCTCAAAAGATCAGCAACAACAAAGAGAAGGAGCGATTGAAGCGATTGGCTCAGAGCATCAAGCCCAAGGGGTTTGGGGTTATTCTGAGGACAGTTGCCCAAGACATCAAGGTTGCCGAATTAGATCGGGACCTTCAGAATTCTTTACAGAGATGGATCAACATGTGCAAGCAGTTGCCACGTGCCAAAGCTCCGCAGAAGGTGCTCTCAGAGCTCAATCGCGCCTCGTCTATATTGAGAGACGTTTTCGATGAGTCCTTTACGAGCATCGTTACCAATGACGCTTCATTGCACCAGGAAATCCTGGACTACCTGGAGCGCATAGCGCCCGAGAAGAAGTCGATGGCAAAGCACTACAAATCTAGAGTGCCTATTTTTGACTTTTATGGGATCGAACGGCAAATCAAAGCTGCATTCGGACGTACCGTTTCCATGCGAAAAGGGGCATATCTGGTGATTGAGCACACGGAAGCCATGCACGTCATTGACGTGAATAGCGGAAACCGATCAAACAGAGCGAATTCCCAGGCTGACACAGCCCTCGAAGTTAACTTGATTGCTGCCACTGAGATTGCGAGGCAATTGCAGCTCAGGGACATGGGGGGAATCATCGTTGTTGATTTTATTGACATGCATGTCGCGGCTCACCGAAAGAAGCTCTACGATCACTTGAAAGATGCGATGAAATCCTCGCGTACCAAGCACAAGATTTTACCACCCAGCAAGTTCGGACTCGTCCAGATTACAAGACAGCGTGTGCGACCCGAACGAGACATCAAAACTCAAGAAGAGAATCCAAACAAGAACGGGGAGGTTGAAGCCCCTATAGTTCTGCTCGAACAGATCGAAGCGAGATTGAAGAAAGTAATGGAAGACAACCCATCGGGTGTAGCACTGCACGTGCATTCGTTCGTAGCTTCCTATCTGACTTGCGGTCTGAAATCGATTCAAATGAAGTGGTTCTTCAAATACAGAAAATGGATCACCGTCATCTCAAGAGATGCCTATCCTTATCTGAAGTTTGAGTTCTTCGATAAGAATGATGAATTAATAAGGTAAGTATATATCACAAAGCCCACCCGAAACGGTGGGCTTTTTTTATGGTCAAAGGTGAAGAATTCGGGTTGTAAGCATTCCACTTTTTTTAGTGGCAACTTGTAGAAAGTAAACAGCGTTATAAGCCATGTTCAGGTCAGGAACATGAACGGATTTCTCGCGGGGCTGTATTGAGAGCAAAGTACGTCCCAGCATATCGTAGAGTTTCAGGTCCAGGATTTCGGCGTTCGATCGCGTCCTAACCTCGAGTGCCTTGTTTTGCAGTGACCATATGATTTTGTCCGGGCTTTCCGGGTCCCGGGGGTGCTCCTCTTCACCCAAAGAAAGCTCGTGATCGTATTGATCGAAGAATTGCAGGGTAAACCTGTCTTCCTGGACTCCGGGCCCAGGAACACTGAATGCGTATGGTTCCTCCCTCAGATCATGAAGGTGATCTTTCCACCGGTCATACAAGTAGATGCCATTTTCCTGCAGTGATTCCGATAGGTGATCAATGGCTATCTCAAGCGAATCTATTCCATCAGATTTGACTTCAACCCCGAGCGGAATTGTCTCATTCCCTTCAAGCGTCGGTTCTCCTCGAATAGCGAGCTTTTTGGATCCCAGCTTGGAATACAGCTCGACATGAGCATTGGCTGAAAGACGGGGGCCGTCAAAATACACAT
>JAUIKV010000103.1 GCA_030430615.1 Bacteroidia bacterium | reverse complement strand
AACAGGTGCTTCTCGATTTTCTACAAGTTGAAAAGAAAGACCCCAGACGGATTCAAAGTGGCGTTTATCATGCAAAGGTGTTGAAGGCAAAAGGGAAATCGGTTAAGATCATCGTTCTGGACACCCGCTATTTCAGGTCAGGACTTACCAAAGATCCAAGCGGTGTTAAGCGATATGTGCCGAATCCATACGGTCAGGGTACCATTCTGGGTGAAGCCCAATGGCAGTGGCTCAAGCAAGAGCTTTCCGACCCTGCCATTGATTTTAACCTGATTGTCACCAGCATCCAATTCCTGTCGGGGGAACACGGTTTCGAATCCTGGTCGAATATGCCCCACGAGGTGGATAAAATGATTGATTTGATTCGACTGGAACAACCCAACGGCACCCTTTTCCTTTCCGGAGATCGTCATATTGCTGAAATTTCAAGCAGGAACGTAGACAAATTGGACTATCCGCTCATAGATTTTACCGCAAGCGGCATGACACACAGTTATTCATCCTTCAAAGGAGAACCGAATAAATACCGGGTTTCCGATGTCGTTTCGGACAAGAATTTTGGGTTGCTGAAATTTGACCTTGACAACAATACGATCACTATGGAAATTCGATCGGAAAACAACGATATTGTTCAGTCCTATTCACAAAAATATTAAACCTCCCCAACCATTTAATCGTTGAAAGTTTGTGTCATACGCCTGAAAAAGGGTATTTTTGCCAAAAATTTGAAAATACTTTTTTAATGGCAACCAATAGAACATTCACAATGCTCAAACCGGATTCTCTTGAAAAGGGAAACACGGGAGCTATCCTGGAAAAAATCAATGCTGCTGGATTCAAGATCGTGGCGATGAAACAAACCCAAATGACCAAAAGAGACGCGGAGACTTTCTACGCGATTCACAGGGAGAGACCCTTCTTCCCGGAATTGGTCGAATACATGACTCGAGGTCCAATAGTCGCTGCCATTCTGGAAAAGGAAAACGCTGTTGAGGATTTCAGAACACTCATTGGAGCGACCAATCCTGAGGAGGCTGCTGAAGGAACGATCAGAAAGCTTTACGCCCACTCGATCAGTGAAAACGCAGTTCACGGCTCAGACAGTGATGAAAATGCAGCAATAGAAGGAGCATTCCATTTTTCAGGAAGAGAGATTTTTTAAATCGGAGCACCTACATATCAAAAAAAGCCGCTTTAAAGCGGCTTTTTTTTCTTTCATTTTGTTCCGGACTACCGTTAAAGGAGTCTGATCTTTTTCATATACATATGTTTTAGAGTATCCCTCATCATAATGAGAATCTTGTCTTTCCCGAATTCGAGCTCCTGTCTCAAAGCAGACGAATTTAGTTTCACCACAAGCACCTCGTTCTTAAGCGATACATCTTCGGTGTAGTTGGCCACCCCGGGTCCCATGACTTGCAGCCAGGCCTCCTTGACAGTGATCTGATCCATTCCTTTCTGAAGTTTGTTTTCCCTGAGCATTTTAGGGATCAGGTCTTTGATCTTGTTCGAATCGTTCTCTCTTCTTGTCATTTTAACTTCTTTCAAAGGTGGATATCATAACGTGAAATTCTCACAAAGGATACATCGTGAAACTTTGCCCGGTTTTGCGTATCAATCTTTCCGTGCGCTCATCATGGGTGTCTGTGATGAACAACTGCCCGAAGTTTTCATCATTGACAAGGTGGAGAAGCTGCCCTACCCGATTATCATCCAATTTGTCAAAAATATCATCGAGCAACAGAATGGGCTTCATATTCGATTTTTTCTTCATAAAATCGAATTGGGCTAACTTCAATGCGATCAGGAAAGACTTTTGCTGACCCTGGGATCCTACTTTCTTAATGGGGTAACCATCGATTTCGAATACCAGGTCATCCCTGTGAACCCCAGCCGAGGTGTATTGAAGCACTTTGTCCTTTTCCAGCGCTTCCTTCAACAACATCTCGAAATCGACAGATTGGAGTTTTGATTTGTATGAGAATCCCACGCGTTCAGAACTTCCCTCAAGTTCGGACCCCTCAAGGATATGACCGTGCCATTTTTCAAAAATTGGTATGAACTCATCAACAAATGCCTTCCGCTTCTGGTAAATTGACGTCCCATATTCCACTAACTGTGCATCGTAGACTTCGAGATTATCGCGGTTAAAAACGAAATTCGCTGCAAAGTATTTGAGCAGTGCATTTCTTTGACTGACAGTTTTGTTATATCGGATCAAATGCTGAAAATAATCCTTATCATTCATGGAAATGATCATATCCATGAACTTTCTTCTAACTTCGCTTCCTTCGACTATCAGATCCGTATCATAAGGCGAAATGATGACCAGGGGAAGAAACCCATAATGATCCGATAGCTTTTCATATTCCTTGCCATTTCTTTTCATGATCTTCTTCTGCCCGCTTTTGAGGCTGCAATGAATGTGCTCATTTCTTCCGTTCTTGTTAAAGACACCGTCAATTACGAAAAAGTCTTCACCGTGCTTGATGTTCTGGGAGGCAATCGGGTTGAAATATCCCCGGGTATGGGCCAAATAATAAATGGCATCCAGGACATTTGTCTTTCCGACTCCATTGTTTCCGACAAGACAATTGATATTCTGGTCGAACACAAAGTTTTTCTGATCGAAATTCTTAAAATTGATTAAAGAGATACTTTCCAAATACATTGTAGAACCGCAGGGTTGCAACTGAAATTTTATCGATTTAAAATGCTGTATTTCAGTAGATAATATGAAGACAGCACCTTGCAAACTCAGTGTCACAAAAAAACGAAATTAAAACGTAAAAACCGATTTTAATTTCAATAAAAATTATATTTTTGCGCCATCAATAAAAAATCCTATGGCGACATACAAGAAAAGAGGAAACAAGGTCAAGAAAGGTCATCAGGCCAGCATTGAGGATCAGAGTACAACCGCCGAAGTATTCAATACACTCGATGAAACTGCATCGCGATCGGAGCAATGGGTTGAGAAAAATCAAAAGATCATATTTAGTGGTTTGATCGCTGTAGCTGCGATCATTCTCGCATTTTTGGCATATAACAAATATGTCATGGAGCCAAAAGAGAAGGAAGCGGCTAACGAGCTGGCCTTCCCGAAAAGCTATTTTGAGCAGGCGCAGAACAATCTCGCAGAAGCTGATTCTCTGTATGCACTGAGTCTCAACGGTGCAGATGGCAAATACGGACTCGTCGATATTGCCGATACTTACAGCAGCACGAAAGCAGGAAATCTCGCCAAGTACATGAGCGGAATCGCTTATTTGAAAACAGGGGACTATGAAAATGCGATCAAATATCTGTCTGATTTCTCTTCAGATGACGAAATGCTGTCGGCTATCGCCCTCGGTAACATAGGAGACGCCTTTATAGAGATCAACCAACCTGAGGATGCTCTGGAATACTACCTGAAAGCCGCCGATCTCCGGGACAATAACTTCACAACGCCATTTTATCTGTTCAAAGCGGGTCAAACCGCCATGGACCTGGGCAAGTTTTCGGATGCTGAAAAATATTTCACCCGAATCAAAGAAGATTATGTGAAATCCGAAGAGGCGAAAAGCATTAACATTTACATTCAGAGAGCCCAGCTGGCGAAGAAATAAGCTAAGTAAAATGGCTACGACGAACTTGTCAGCATACGATAAAAACACAATCCCAAACGCGAAGTCACTTCGGTTTGGGATTGTTGTTTCAGAGTGGAACTCGGACATAACGGAGAATTTGCTGAAAGGAGCGATCCGGACCCTGGAAGAAAACGGGGTTGCCGATCAAAACATTCTGGTTCAATGGGTTCCCGGTAGTTTTGAATTGATTTTCGGTTGTAGCCAGATGCTCAAAACAGAGGAGCTCGACGCCATTATTGCCATTGGAAATGTAATTCGTGGTGAAACGGAACACTTTACCTTCGTCTGTGAAGGAGTCACACAAGGGATCAAAGACCTCAACTTGATCTATGACGTGCCCACTATTTTTTGTGTCCTGACGGATAACAACAAGCAGCAGTCGATCGATCGTTCCGGGGGAAAACACGGAAACAAAGGAATCGAGTGTGCAGTTGCCGCAATCAAAATGGCAGCTTCCCGTCATAAAGGCATTTAACATAACTTTATTTGACAGGCTAGCCACATTTCAGTAATTTTGTGTTTACCTAAGTCTTCGCAAATGTTGTTTGGAAACGCTTTTAAACCCAGGTCACACTACGTGTACAACTACAAGCCCCGTTATTACGACGAGAGGAAGGAGCGCCTGGAAAAAATGAAAGCCAAGTACGAAAAATCGGCTACAGAATCGGGAGAGGCGGAAGATATACCTAAAATCACCCTTACCAAAGATCAGCTTAGGTCTGGCTGGCAAAGACACAAAAAAGTATCTTCCAATCGTGCTGTCAACATCAGACTGGCCATCATCATCACTATCTTAGTAGGAATTTTAGCCTATATTTTTGAATTGCATAAATTGTTTTAATGGCTGATCGTATTCGATTACTCCCTGAGAATGTGGCCAATCAAATCGCTGCAGGTGAGGTAGTTCAAAGGCCGGCATCCGTGGTGAAGGAATTGCTGGAAAATGCTGTGGACGCTGGTGCCACAGAAATCGAATTGATCGTGAAGGACGCGGGCAAGACCCTGATTCAGGTCATTGACAACGGATCAGGCATGAGTCGGACGGATGCAAAGCTCGCTTTTGAAAGACATGCAACCTCCAAGATCAAAACAGCTAATGACTTGTTCGACCTGCACACGAATGGTTTCCGGGGAGAAGCCCTGGCTTCAATCGCAGCAGTTTCGCACGTCAGGCTCAGGACAAAAACTGAGAATGAGGAACTCGGAACCGAAATACGAATTGACGGTGGCGATATCAAATCGAATACCCAGGTTCAGACTTCTGATGGCTCGGTAATCGAAGTGAAGGATCTTTTTTACAATATTCCTGCCCGTAGAAACTTCCTGAAAGGCAACAGCGTCGAGACCAGGCATATCGTAGATGCGTTTCAACGTGTGGCATTCACGGCCCCGGGAATCCGTTTTCGATTTGTGCATAATGATAACGAGCTCTTCAACCTGCCGCCATCACAAACCGATAACTTATCGGCCAACCTGCGCCAGCGCATTGTCGGGATCATGGGTCGAAACACAAATGAGAAACTTGTTCCCATTCAGGAGGACACAGAAATACTCAAAATAACCGGGTTTGTCGGTAAACCTGCTCATTCCAAGAAAAAGAGAGGGGAGCAGTTCTTTTTTGTGAACAAGAGGTTTATCAAGCACAGTTACCTGAACCACGCAGTTTTGAATGCATTTGAAGGGCTGATTCCACCTGGCAACTACCCGGCGTATTACCTTTTCCTTGAAGTGCCTCCAAAAAGTTTGGATGTCAACATTCATCCGACTAAAACCGAGGTTAAATTTGACAATGAGCGCGATCTGTATGCCATCATCAGGTCGACAATTAAGCACAGCCTGGGTCAATACAATGTCAGCCCCAGTTTGGATTTCGAAAGAGACGCAGGTCTTGACACACCTTATGCCTACAAGGACAAAGCCTCAGTGAAATCTCCGACTATCGAGGTCGACAAGGACTTTAATCCCTTCCGAAAGGAGTACGCAACGGCAGCAGGGTCCAAAAGGAAAGAGGCTCTTCAGCAGTGGGAGGCGCTATATCTCGACAACGGTCCCGAGAAAGAACTGATTCACAGCATTCAAGTGGAAGCCGAGGACGTCAGCCGGGAATTATTCGGAGAAAAAGAAGGCCTGGATATTTTACGGACCTTCCAGTTGCATAACAAATATGTGGCGAGCTCTATTAAATCGGGCATGGTTTTGATCGATCAGAATGCGGCCCACCAGCGGATTCTTTACGAAGAATATCTTGAGAAAGTCACCCTTGAAGGAATTGGACATCAGCAACTTCTATTCCCTCTGAAAGTGAACTTGTCAGCAAATGAGGTGCAAATACTCATGGAAGTGAAAGCAGATCTGGAATCCGCCGGTTTTCACATAGAGCATATCGGGGAAGACCAGATCACCTTGGATGCGATTCCAGTAAACATAACCGAGAAGCAAGTGCGTCAAATCCTTGAGGAATTAGCAGGTAATATCAGAGACGAGGTGCCTGAATCCAGTTTCAGCCAAATTGACACAATCGCAAAAAGTCTTGCAAAGAGTCTGTCGATCAAGACTGGGACACAACTGAATTCCAAAGAGCAGGAAGCGCTGGTCAACAACCTGTTCTCCTGCAAAGAACCAAATTATTCGCCATCCGGAAAAAGGACATTCATCACGATTTCCATGGAGGATCTAGAAGAACGATTTAATATTTGAATATGGGAAAATTAACGGATGCGGTGAAGCATTTGATCTTGTTGAATGTCGTTTTCTTTGTGGCCAGCTCCATTGTTGGGCCACAGCTGAGCGCCTGGTTCGCCTTGTTTTTTCCGGAAAGTCCTAATTTTGGGGTTTGGCAATTTGTGACGCACATGTTCATGCACGGGGGCCTGATGCACATCCTCTTCAACATGTATGCGCTCTGGGCCTTCGGATCTCCGCTGGAGCAGATGTGGGGCAGAAACAAGTTTCTCTTCTTTTACTTTTCAGCAGGAATTGGGGCGGGTCTCATATATACCGCCGTCAACTACTATCAATTCAACGGAATCTACAATGAGCTGGTGTCATTAGGCATGCCGGGTTCAGAAATTCAGCAAATACTCGAATCGGGACGTTACAACACCTCAATCCTCGAAAAGATATCCGAAGAAAGGCTGGTTGAAATGTATCAGATCTACAACACTCCGGCAGTGGGAGCATCAGGTGCGATCTACGGGGTTTTGGTTGCATTTGGCATGACGTACCCCAACGCGAAACTCGCTCTTATCTTCTTGCCTGTACCCATTGCAGCGAAATATTTCATTCCTGTGCTGATCGCTCTTGACCTCTTCTCCGGTGTTACGGGATTTTCTATCTTTGGAGGAGGTATCGCGCACTTCGCGCATGTCGGTGGAGCCCTTATCGGTTTCATCATGATGAAATACTGGGAAAAGAACCAATTCAAACGCTGGAACTGACAAAAGCCTCTCCTGATGAGTACAGATTTGTATCAAAGATTTAAGGAGCGGAGTGTTGTTGAAAAACTCATTATTCTCAACATTCTCGTTTTCATTCTTACCTATTTGTTGAATACGGCTTCTTTCCTCTTCAATTATGACGATAATATCCTCGTTGACTGGTTTGCGCTCAAACCTTCTTTCGAACAATTGCTTTACGGGCCCTGGACTCTTGTTACCTATGGATTCCTGCACGTGGGATTCTTCCATATTCTGTTCAATCTTTTGATTCTCTATTATTTTGGAAACCTCTTTCTGGACTTTTTCACTAGCGGACAATTTCTGACTTACTTCTTGCTTGGGGTGGTGTCAGGAGGCCTCATTTACATGATAGCCTACAATTACCTGCCTGCTCTGAAAACACAGCAGACCATTCTTGTCGGCGCCTCTGCCGGGGTAACAGCCATAGTGGTTGGAATAGCCAGTCATATCCCGAACTATTCGCTGCATTTCAGGTTTTTGGGAAGCATTAAATTGATGTATATCGCCATAGTCATGGTTGTACTCGACATAGTGCAGATTCCTGCCGGCAACGCCGGGGGTCACCTCGCCCATTTGGGAGGGGCTCTCATGGGCTTTGTGCTGACCCGTTACATGAAGAACGGACGAGGCGTGGCCGAATGGTGGAGCAATCAATGGTCAGGGAGGAAGAAGGCTCCACTTAAAACGGTCTACCGCAGTGATCCTAGTATGAAGAAAGATGTTCGGGTCGAATACGATCAGAAGCGAATCGACAGCATACTTGACAAGATCAGCAAATCAGGCTATGAGACCTTGACCAAGGAAGAGAAAGACTACTTGTTCAAAGCGGGAAAAAACTAGTTGTAAGATGAAAGATTTGAATCCCCTCCACAAAATCGTCTTCTTTCTGAACAATGTCTTTGCCCTTTTGTTTCTGGCATCTTTCGCAATCCCACATGTTTCACCTAAGAGTTTTCCATTGCTTTCTGTACTGAGTCTTGCGGTGCCTCTTATCGTTTTCATTCATGTCGGATTCGTTCTCTTTTGGTTGGTGGTTGGTTTTAAACGGCAATTTCTACTGTCTTTATTCTGCCTGCTCCTCGCTGTGGGTTTCTCGTATTTCCCTTATAAGTTCAAAGACAAAACGGTCGTAAGCGGCAACAGCATTTCTGTAATGAGTTTTAACGTCCGTATTTTCAACCGGTACGATTGGATTGAAGACCCTGAGGTTCCACAAAAAATAACCCATTTTATTCTTGAGAAAAACCCTGACATACTGGCCTTG